>CANGTN010000078.1 GCA_947456805.1 Chitinophagaceae bacterium
ACTATCTAAAACAACACCTTTTTCAGTCTTCAACATTCTGCTTGGATAACGGTTAATCACAATGTAATCATGAGTTGCCATTATTACTGTAGTACCATAATCCTTGGCAATTTGAAACAACAATTGCATAATTTCATCACTAGTTTCAGGATCTAAATTTCCGGTAGGTTCATCGGCTAAAATCAACTTCGGAGAATTTAATAAAGCACGGGCAATATCAACCCTTTGCTGCTCCCCGCCACTCATTTCAAAAGGCATTTTAAAGCCTTTGCTTTTCAATCCAACTTTATCAAGTACATCATTGATTTTTTCTTCAATCAAACGTTCGTCCTTCCAACCTGTAGCTTTCAAAACAAAGCGTAGGTTTTCATGCACATTTCTGTCAGTCAACAATTGAAAATCCTGAAAAACAACACCTAAATTTCTTCTTAAAAAAGGAACTTTTTCCCAAGTCATTTCTTTTAAATCAAATCCCACAACATTTGCTGTTCCTTCTTTCAAAGTCAGTTCTCCATACAATGTTTTCAATAAACTACTTTTTCCTGTACCAGTTTTTCCAACTAAGTATACAAACTCACCTTTCTCAATTTCAAAATTTACATTCTGTAAAATAAGGCTCGATCCTTGGTATATATTAACCCCTCTGAGTGTTACAATTTTTTCTGCCATGGTATTTTTTTACTAAAATAATTCAATAATCAATTTATACAACGTCAAATGTATCTATAAATTCTAATACACAATCTCTCCAAAACTACCTTTTAATATTAATTCACTTTTTGCAGCTGCTTCTACCCTTCCAATAATCTTTGCTTCAATATCAAATGCAGCAGCAATTTCAATCATTTCAGCAGCAGCACTTGCATTGGTGAAAATTTCCAATCGATGTCCCATATTAAATACCTGATACATTTCTCTTGCGTCAGCGCCCGAATTTTCTTGTATCAATTTAAAAATAGGTGGCACAACAAACAGATTATCCTTCACAATTCTTAATGCCTTTGGCAAATATTTCATGCATTTTGTTTGCCCTCCGCCACTGCAATGAATTATACCATGTATATTATCAAAATGCTCCTCCAGCAATACTTTCATCAATGGTGCATAAGTTCTTGTTGGGCTTAATAACAGCTTTCCAACTTCCATAGTTTTTCCATCAATATCAATGGTATCGGTTAATTTATTTTTTCCAATATATACTACTTCATCATTCAAACTTGATTCAAATGTTTCAGGATATTTTGTTGCATAATATTTACTCAATATATCATGCCTTGCACTTGTTAGTCCGTTACTTCCCAAGCCACTATTATACTCAGTTTCATAAGTTGCTTTTCCTGAAGATGCAAACCCAACAATCAAATCTGCTTCAGTAATCAAATCATTGGTAATTAATTTACTTTTTTTCCAACGAGAAGTCATTGTGCCATTTACCGCAATTGTTCTAACAACATCTCCCACATCGGCTGTTTCGCCTCCTAAAAAATGGATGTTAATTCCGTATGATTTTAATGTATTAAAAAAATCTTGAGTACCATTAATTACGGCCTCCAAAACTGCTCCGGTAATTCTTGATTTGTTTCTGTCGATTGTTGAAGAAAATAAAAAATTATCATAAATCCCTACACACAACAAATCATCTAGATTCATTGCTACTGCATCTTGTGCAATTCCATTCCAAACGCTTGCATCACCCGTTTCTTTCCAATATAAATATGCCAAAATACTTTTAGTACCTGCACCATCGGCATGCGAAATATTTACATAATTTTCATCCCCACCCAAATAATCAGGATACATTTTACAAAATGCATTAGCATACAAGCCTGCATCCAAATTTTTAATTGCAGCATGCACTTCTTCTTTTTGTGCCGAGACGCCGCGTTTTGCATATAAACTCATCTTCCCAAAACTTTAAAAAAATAATTAATAATTTAGCCATCTGCATCATTTCAATGAAACTGTTGTTGCGTCGCACACTTCAACGTTCAAATCATAATTCAGCAGGTAAAATTTGTTGTGCAAATGTAATTGACAATTGACTATTCTCCATTCACTACTTTTGCTGCTTATGAAAGTATACAGAAATTTAGATTTACTCCCTTCTTTTGTGAATCCGGTGGTTACAATTGGCACTTTCGATGGAGTACATTTTGGACACCAACAAATACTCTCCCAGCTAAAAAATGAAGCTCTTTCAATACATGGAGAAACTGTTGTAATTACTTTTCATCCGCATCCAAGAAACATTGTTGGCGATACTACCGGTGTTCAACTACTCACAACGCTTGAAGAAAAAATTGAATTGTTTGAAGCTGCAAAAATCAATTATTTGGTTGTTGTTCCTTTTGATGATTTTTTTGCCAACCAATCTGCAGAAGCATATGTAGTCAACTTTTTGTACCAAAAATTCAAACCACATACTTTTATTATCGGCTACGATCATCGTTTTGGCAACAAAAGATCCGGTGATTATCAATTGCTTGAAAAATTGGGCAAACAACTTGGTTTCATTGTAAAAGAAATTCCACAACAATTACTAAATAATGCAACAATTAGTTCTACCCAAATTCGAAAATCCCTGCTGCAAGCAGATTTGAAGACAGCTACTGCATTGTTAGGCTATTCCTATTTTTTTTCAGGAATTGTAATTCGGGGTGATCAAATTGGAAGAACAATTGGCTATCCAACAGCCAATTTACAATTACTAACAAATGAAAAACTAGTTCCCGGCGATGGTGTTTATGCTGTATTAATAAAAATTAAACAAAACACAAATAGTCAGGAAAATGTCTTAAAAGGTATGATGTACATTGGCAGTCGCCCCGTTGTAAACGGTAAACGTAGGGTAATTGAAGTAAATATTTTTGATTTCAATCAAGATATTTATGATTCAGAAGTTCAAATAACATTGCACCAATGGATTCGTGGAGATATCCATTTTAATGGATTGGATGCATTAAAAAATCAATTGGCAATTGACCAAATACACTCTTTAGAAGCACTTTCAGTCCTTGGATAAAATTGTACTTATTTCAAATTCACTAGCATATCTTTTGTCATTTTATGCAAATCAAATTCTGGTTTCCAACCCCAATCATTTTGAGCAACTGTATCATCAATACTTTGAGGCCAGCTGTTGGCAATATTTTGTCTTGAATCGGGCTTATAACTTATTTCAAAATCTGGTATTTCCTGTTGAATGCTTAAGGCAATTTCTTTTGGTGAAAAGCTCATGCCTGCTATATTATAGGAAGTTCTGATTGAGATTTTATTAGAAGGTGCTTCCATTAATTCCAATGTTGCTCTAATTGCATCAGGCATATACATCATAGGTAAATAAGTATCAGCTTCTAAAAAACACTGGTATTTTTTTTCATGTAAAGCAGCATGAAAAATTTCAACTGCATAATCTGTAGTTCCTCCACCAGGTGCAGATTTATAACTGATCAATCCAGGATAACGAAGACTTCTCACATCAACCCCGTAACGCTGGTGATAATAGTTGCACCAAAATTCTCCTGCATATTTACTGATACCATAAACTGTACTTGGTTCAATAATTGTTTGTTGTGGGCAATTTACTTTAGGACTTGTAGGTCCAAAAACCGCAATTGAACTCGGCCAATATACTTTGCTCAAACTCTCTTCTCTAGCAATATCCAAAACATTCAGCAGACCTTGCATATTTAAATGCCATGCCAAATTCGGATTTTTTTCTCCGGTTGCGCTGAGTATTGCTGCCAATAAATAAATCTGTGTAATATTTTGACGAATCACTTGAACATGCAACATTTCTTTATTCATCACATCCAAACTCACATAGGGACCTGTACCCTCTAACAAAGAATTTTGCTCTCTTAAATCGGAAGCAATTACATTTTGGTTGCCATATATTTTCCTCAGTGCCATTGTCAGTTCTACACCAATTTGTCCACTTGCACCAATTACCAATATTTTTTCTTTAGCCATATAACAATTTTATTTTAAATCAGATAAGAAGAAAAGTTGCACTTAATTCAATCTCAAGCACCACTGTAAATTAAAAAATAAAAGTTCAATCATTAGAAGCGACAAAGAAAAGAAACTTAACGTAAGTTCGCAACACAATTATTTAAACCATATTTATGATTCCAACTTTCTTAACTGATTTATTCGAAAATCAAACCTACAACCCAAATAACTTTTTTTTGATTGCAGGTCCATGCATTGTAGAAAATGAAGATTTGGTAATGGGTATTGCAGACAAAGTTTCGGGCATTTGTAAGCGATTGGAAATTCCTTATATTTTCAAAGCGAGCTATAGAAAAGCAAACAGAACAAGTGCAAATTCATTTACCGGATTGGGTGATGATATTGGATTGGATTTAATAAAAAAAGTAGGCACAACTTTTAGAATACCAACTACTTCAGATGTACATGCAGCAGATGAATGTGCTATTGCAGCTAATTATATTGACATTTTACAAATCCCTGCTTTTTTATGCAGACAAACAGATTTGTTATTAGCTGCTGCTGCAACCAATAAAATTGTCAATGTAAAAAAAGGACAATTTTTAAGCGGACCAAGTATGCAATTTGCTGTAGAGAAAATTAAAAAAGCAGGCAATGAAAATATTATGCTGACCGAGCGTGGCACTACATTTGGCTACCAGGATTTAGTGGTGGATTATAGAAATATTCCGTGGATGCAAGCACATGGAACACCTGTAATTATGGATGTTACACACAGTCTGCAACAACCCAATCAAACTTCGGGTGTAACTGGCGGAAACCCTCAATTAATTGGTACTGTAGCCAAAGCAGCAATTGCCGCCGGAGCTGATGGTTTGTTTATTGAAACACACCCAAATCCTTCCAAAGCATTAAGTGACGGTGCAAATATGTTGCAACTGGATTTATTGGAAAATTTATTAGAACAATTGGTACGCTTAAGAAAAGCAGTTTTGTAGTAACTTTAATAAAGTTTTCACCAACCAATTTACTTTATGAAATTTTTACTACCTGCCTTAATTTTTTTTATCAGCTTACAGGCAAATGCTCAGAAAAAAAATACAATGCAACAGCGCAATGACAATCAGAATTTTCTTGAAAACATTTTAAAAGCAAATCCTGAATTGAAGGCAATTCTGAACATAAAAGATCAATACAATGTCCAGATTATTTATACAAAAATTGACAGAGACAAAAACAACTTTCCGCATTTTACAGACTACACTTTCAACGTCAATAAAAATAATTATTTCTATCCTGCAAGCACTGTAAAAATGCCCGTTGCTTTTTTAGCTTTAGAAAAAATGCAAGAGCTGAAAAAATATGGTGTTGATAAAACCACCGCAATGATTACGGATAGTAATGCAGTCAAACAAACATTGGTATACAACCACCCCTTGAGTGAAAATGGAGTACCCAATATTGCACATTACATCAAACAAATTTTTCTGGTAAGTGACAATGATGCCTTCAACCGTTTATATGAATTTTTGGGGCAGGAAGAAATTCAAAAAAGATTAAAAAAGAAAGGTTTTGAAGATGCAATTATCAGACACAGATTGCAAGTTGCATTAACAGCAGAACAAAACAAAGCAACCAATCCTATTGAGTTTTATGACACCACGGGTAAAATTATTTATTCCCAGGCTCCACAATACAGCAACGCAGTTTATCCAACATTTAATGCTCAATTTGGCAAAGGTTATTACAAAGGAAATAAGCTAATCAATGAACCATTTGATTTCAGTACAAAGAACAGAATTTATTTAGAAGATTTGCATCAAATTTTACGCACGATACTTTTCCCTGAAACTGTTTCTTCAAGACATAGATTCAACATCAATAAAGAAGACGAACAATTTTTATTACATTGGATGAGCGCTTATCCCAATGAAAGTAAATACCCAAATTATGACAGCACTAATTACTGGGATGCTTATTGCAAATTCATGTTACTAGGCAGTGAGAAAACCAAGCCGGACAGTAGCATCAGAATATTTAATAAAGTTGGTGATGCCTATGGGTTTTTAACTGACATTGCCTATATCGTTGATTTTAAAAACAATGTTGAGTTTATGCTCAGTGCTACAATCTTATGTAATAACGATGGTATTTTTAATGATGATAAATACGATTATGATGGCATCGGATTTCCATTCATGAAAAATCTAGGTAAAACTATTTATCAGTATGAATTAGGCAGAACAAAATCATTCACTCCGGATTTAAGCAAATTTAAATTTGACTATTCTCAATTGCGATAAGGCTAACAATCATTTGTTTATTTTTATTAAAAAACCAACAGAAATAACTACATCATTTTCATCCATTTACCCCTCATTTAAATGATTATTAGGAATATTTTTTCATGAACACATATCTTTACGTCCATTTAATTAAATGATGTATCTAAATAAATTTTTGAGATGAAATTATCTTCACTACTCGACAGATTTAATGAACCGGAAACTTTAAAAATGGCAAAACTTGGCAGAGAATTAAGAGCCAAAGGAATTGATGTTATTGATCTGAGCCTTGGTGAGCCTGACTTTGATACCCCTCAACATATTAAAGATGCAGCTATAAAAGCAATCAATGATAATTTCAGTCATTACACACCCGTTGCAGGTTTTTTAGATTTACGTGAAGCAGTTTGTACCAAATTAAAACGTGACAACAACCTTGATTACAAACCTGAAAATATTATAACAAGCACAGGCGCCAAACAAAGTTTAGCAAATGTTATTTTATCATTGGTTGATGAAGGAGATGAAGTCGTTATCCCCACACCGTTTTGGGTAACTTATAGTGAATTAGTAAAAATCGCAAGAGGAAAAGTTGTACAAATTCAAACAAATCTTGAAAACAATTTCAAATTAACACCGCAACAATTAGAAGCTGCAATCACTAACCGCACAAGATTATTCATGTTTTCATCACCATGCAATCCAAGTGGCAGTATATATAGTTTAGCAGAATTAGAAGCATTGGTTGAAGTGTTGAAAAAATATCCTGATGTATATATTTTATCAGATGAAATTTATGAGTACATCAACTTTGTTGGCAAGCATGAAAGCATTGCGCAGTTTGAAGCAATTAAAGAACGTGTCATTATTGTAAATGGATTGAGTAAAGGATTTGCAATGACCGGCTGGCGATTGGGCTACATTGCAGCAAATGCAGATGTTGTAAAAGCCTGCGATAAAATTCAAGGACAATTTACAAGCGGAGCAAACTCAATCACCCAAAAAGCAGCAGTGACGGCACTTACAACCGATTTGAAACCAACTTATGCAATGACCGAAGAGTTTGCACGCAGAAGAAAACGTGTACTGGAAATCATCAAAGATATTCCCGGCATCAAATGTTTTGAACCCGAAGGAGCATTTTATATTTTCCCTGATGTTAGTTATTATTTTGGAAAAACAGACGGTGAAACAACTGTAAACAATGCCTCAGAATTTTGTATGTATTTATTAAACACTGCACATGTTACAAGCGTTATGGGAGATGCATTTGGCGAGCCTTCCTGTGTAAGATTTTCATTTGCAAATAATATTGATAACATCGAAAGAGCCTGGATAAGAATTATTGCAGCTTTAAAAAAGTTGAATTAATTTTTTTGAATTTATTTAATTAAGTGAGCAGTAGGATTGGTATATAGCTTTTGTTGCGTCGCACACTTGTACTTGTTATCTTTATTGAACAATAACGATAAACCCACAACGAATGCCCATCTTTAGAAACATATTATTAGATGCTATCCCCGCATTTATCATTCTAATCATACTAGAGATTATTTACGCCATACAAACCCAACGCAAATTATATGAAGTAAAGGATGCAGCAACAAGCATTTCATTAGGCTTAGGAAATTTATTTATAGGATTGCTTACAAAAAGTTTTATCCTCGTATTTTTTATAGAATTATACAAATACAGATTATTCAATATCCCCTACAATGCCTGGTGGGCTTTTGTTTTATGCTTTTTTGCAGATGATTTCAGTTATTATTGGGCACATCGTTCGGCACATAATATTCGTTGGTTTTGGGCTAGTCATGTGGTACATCACACTTCCGAAAAATACAATTTAGCAGCAGCCTTACGCCAAACCTGGACCGGCAATTTAACAGGCAGTTTTATCTTTTGGAGTTGGATGCCATTGGTTGGCTTTCATCCGGCAATGATAATGCTCATGCAATCAGTGAGTTTGATTTATCAGTTTTGGATACATACCGAAAGTGTTGACAAATGCCCAAGCTGGTTTGAATTTATTTTCAATACACCATCACATCATCGTGTACACCATGGAAGTGATATTTTGTACCTAGATAAAAACCATGCCGGTATTTTAATTATTTGGGATAGAATATTTAGAAGTTTTCAACCCGAAGTACATGTACCAAAATATGGGTTGACAAAAAATGTAAACACCTTCAATCCTGTTAAAATTGCCTTTCATGAATGGATCAACATTGCAAAAGATTTCAAGAAAGTACGTAACATGAAAGATGCATGGAATTACTTATTCAACGCACCTGGATGGAGTAACGATGGCAGTAGCAAAACAACCCAACAAATGCGCAAAGAAATTGGGTTAGATAAAAATAATCAAATAAATTAATAAGGTTGATTGTGACAAGGCATTCCTTTTTTAGGTCCGCCACCATCTTCGGCACGCTTACATGCAG
>CANGTN010000079.1 GCA_947456805.1 Chitinophagaceae bacterium
GAATCTTGAATTGTTTGAACTGAAAATATTGATTAGCCATAAGATTAAATCAATACGAAATAAAGTTAAATTATTGATTTGAGAAGATAAAATTCTTTTAAATAAAAAATCGAAAATTGAATATAAACTTTGAAAATATTCATTGAACTGTGACTAGTAAATTTAGTACCTATTTGATTGTAACTTTGAATAGAGAATACAATTAAAATGGAACTATATTACACCTACTACGAAAGCCCAATTGGATTAATCAAGATTGGAGGTACAGAATCACTTATAACTGAATTGTCATTCATTGACAATAGAGAACAAATGGATTTTGGGGAGCCTGGTGTGAGTGATAGTATTCATTACTGTACGGAACAACTGATAGAATATTTCTCAGGAAGAAGAAAAACCTTTCATATACCAATTTCTCAAGAGGGAACAGACTTTCAGAAGAAAGTTTGGGATGAGTTGACTGAAGTAGAATTTGGTAAAACAGCCAGCTATTTGGACATTGCTAAAAGATTGGGAGATCCCAAATGCATAAGAGCTGCTTCAAATGCCAATGGGAAAAATAAAATTGCAATACTAATTCCCTGCCATAGAATTATTGGAACCGATAAAAACTTAACAGGATATTCAGGTGGAATGTGGCGCAAAAAATGGCTATTGCAACATGAGTTTAGAATTTCAAATGGCATTCAAACACTTTTCTAAGTTGATTCGCTTCAACATTTTCACTTCCTCTTCAAAATAATGTAAATAAGTTCTTGATTATTTTAACCTATTACCAACAACATATAAACTGTAAGACCAAAAAAAACCCGTTCAATTTTGAACGGGTTTATAATCATACAATAAAGTCTTATTCTTCAATCTTCACCTTTCCTTTATTCTTAGCAATTACTTCTTCAGAAATATTACTTGGAGCCGGATTATAGTGTGAGAACTCCATTGTAGAAGTTGCACGACCAGAAGATAATGAGCGCAATTGTGTTACATAACCAAACATTTCACTCAATGGAACTTTAGCTTTAATAACCTGTAGGTTGGCTCTGCTATCCATTCCTTCCAACATTCCACGACGACGGTTTAAGTCTCCTGTTACATCTCCCATGTATTGATCAGGAGTCAATACTTCAACTCTCATGATTGGTTCAAGTAAAGTTGGTTTTGCTTTTCTACCAGCTTCACGGAAAGCAGCTTTGGCACATAATTCAAAGCTCATGGCATCACTATCCACATCATGGTAACTTCCATCAAATACACGAACTTTCATGTTGTTTACAGGATATCCTGCCAATACACCTGTTCCCATACTTGTTTCAAAGCCTTTCAAAATTGCAGGTACAAATTCCTTTGGAATTGATCCCCCAAACAAATCATTTACAAACTGGAAGCTTTTACCTTCATTTTCTTTCATCCATTCTTCATCAGCAGGACCGAAATCAAATTGAATATCAGCAAACTTACCACGTCCACCAGATTGTTTTTTCAATACTTCTCTGTGTGTAACTGTTTGTCCAAAACTTTCTTTATAAGCTACTTGTGGTGCACCTTGGTTTACCTCAACTTTAAACTCACGACGCATACGGTCGATGATAATTTCCAAATGCAACTCTCCCATTCCACGTAAAATAGTTTGTCCTGTATCTTCATCAGTATTTACACGTAGTGTAGGATCTTCTTCTACCAATTTAGCAATTGCCATACCCATTTTTTCAACGTCAGCCTGTGTTTTAGGCTCAACAGCGATAGCGATTACAGGCTCAGGTATAAACATATTCTCTAAAGTAATTGGATGATTTTCATCACACAGTGTATCTCCTGTTTTAATCTCTTTGAAACCAACTGCTGCTGCAATATCTCCAGCTTCAATAAAGTCAATCGGATTTTGCTTATTTGCAAACATTTTCATGATACGGCTGATACGTTCTTTTTTACCACTTCTTACATTCAATACATAAGAACCGGCATCAAGATGACCACTGTAACAACGGAAGAAAGCCAATCTACCCACGAACGGATCAGTCATGATTTTGAAAGCCAATGCAGCAAAAGGTGCTTTCGCATCAGGCTTACGGGTAATTTCTTTTCCAGTTTCAGGATCAGTTCCTACAGTATCTTCCAAATCAATTGGAGAAGGTAAATAGCGACAAACAGCATCTAATGCAGTTTGCACACCTTTATTTTTGAAAGAACTTCCACACATCATAGGAACAATGCTCAAATCAATACAAGCCTTACGAATCGCTTCGTGTACTTCATCTTCGGTAATTGAATCCGGATTGTCAAAGAATTTTTCTAATAAAGCCTCATCATATTCTGCAACAGCTTCAATCAAATTTTGTCTCCAAAATGCCACATCTTCTTTCATATCATCTGGAACTGGAATTTCATCAAAAGTCATTCCTTCAGTTTCCATGTGCCAAATAATACCTTTCATTTTAATCAAATCTACAACGCCGGTAAAGTTATCTTCAGCTCCAATTGGCAATTGTAAAGGCACAGCTTTAGCACCCAACATATCTTTCACTTGCTGTACAACCATTAAAAAGTCTGCACCAGCACGATCCATTTTATTGACAAAACCAATGCGAGGAACTTTGTAACGATTTGCTTGTCTCCATACAGTCTCACTTTGAGGTTCTACACCATCAACTGCACTAAACAATGCAATCAATCCATCCAATACCCTCATGCTACGTTCTACTTCTACAGTAAAATCCACGTGACCCGGAGTATCAATAATGTTGAAGGAATATTTTTGTGTGTTTGGAGTTGCTTTACCCAATACTGTTGGGAAGTTCCATTGACAACTAACTGCAGCAGAAGTAATGGTAATACCTCTTTCTTTTTCTTGCTCCATCCAGTCTGTGGTTGCAGCTCCATCGTGTACTTCACCAATTTTATGGATCATACCGGTGTAACGTAAAATACGTTCTGTTGTGGTAGTTTTACCTGCATCAATGTGTGCAGCAATACCAAAATTGCGTTGAAATTTTAAGTCAGCCATGACGCTTTTATTTGTTTTTATTTATTTATTTATCGAAACCTACTTTCTGTTAAAATGGCATCGCCTGTTGCGTCGCACACTTTTACGTTTGGAACATTTACTGAACTAAACGATTCTCAAAAAGAACCCGTTAGGGTTTAAGATTTCAATTTTAAGAGCCGCAAAGGTAGGGTTTGTAACGATATGGCAAACTCCTTACCAAGAATTAAGTTTTATGTGGAAAAGAAAAAATACCTACAAAACCAATTAGAGTCAAAAAAAAAGACTACCTCCAAATAAAAGGTAGTCTTTAATAGTATATTTTATTCAGCCATTGTATTATTTCGCAGCTCTATCCATTGCAGGTGATGTGGCTGCAGTTTTAGGTGCTGCTGGTGCATCTTTGATATCAGCTAATTCAATATCAAAAACCAAACTTGCAAAGGCTGGTATTACCGGCGGTGAACCTTGTGCACCGTAAGCTAAAGAAAACGGTATTACCAATCTTCCCTTTCCACCTTTTGCAAAATATTTCAATCCTTCATCCCAACCCGGAATTACACTGCGTGTTCCCAAAACAAAAGTCAGTGCTTCTTTACTTCTTGCATCAGGTCCTATGTTCGTATCAAATACCTTTCCATCAAGCGTATAACCTTTATAGTAAACACTTACTTGTTTGCCGCTATCAGCTTTTGCTCCTATACCAGGATTAGTTACTTCTACAAAAACACCAGTCACAGATTTTTCAGCTTTGATTTTTTTATCAGCTAAATACTTATTTATTGCAGCAGCTTCTTTTACTTTAGCAGCAGCACTTTCTTTTTCCATTTTAGCTTGTTCTAATTTTTGGTAAGCAGTCACTTCTTTCTCGTAATCAGCTTGCGCATCTTTTTCAACCTTAAATACCTTTAATATTTCAAGCTTACCACTAATAGTACCGCCTTTTTTAAACAAAGCATTGTATTCAGGTATTGCTTTTAATTTAATTAAAGTATCAACACTTAGTACAAACTCCATTTTATCTCCTTCAGCTAAGTCAGTAAAAACTTCAGTATAAAAGTGCTTAGGCATATTAGCAGAATCCATTAATGCATAAGAAGGCATTTTATCATAGGTATTTTGCAGAATACTGTCTTTCCCTACTACTTTTAGTTGTACGTGGTATTTTACAACTTGACCTTGTTTGGCTTTATCTTTATTTCCACTCGATGTGATTTTGTAAGATAATCCACTTTTTGTTTTTTTGAATTGGTTACAGCTAGCAAAGAATAATGTTGTAGCTGCAAGAATGGTTGTTAAAATTCTCATGTTTGTTTTATTGTAATTGTGATTCGTATTGTTGTATTACTTTTTTAAATTTTTGTACTGTATTTTCTAATGAATCTCCACTCCTGCCCCCCGCTGCATTAAAATGTCCGCCACCTTCAAAATGAAGACGTGCAAATGTATTGACATCAAAGTTACCTTTACTTCTAAAACTCCATTTTCTTTCTTCATCTCTGTCAATAACTATTGCACCAAATTTTATTCCTTGAATCGTTAATAAATAATTAACGAGTCCTTCTGTGTCACCTGTTTTAATATCAAATTTTATCAAATCCTGCTTTGAAATATGCATTAATGCAGTATTATATTCATACATCACTTCCATACGGTTGCAAAGAGCAAAGCCCATGAATCGCAATTTGTTTTCTAAAAAATTATCAAAAATATTTTCATGAATAAGGGTGTGCTGCAAACCTAGTTCTTTTAAGTGTGCTACCATTTTGTGTACCGATGCCTTTGTACTCGGAAAACGGAATGAGCCTGTATCGGTCATGACGCCGGTATATAAGCAAGCAGCCACATCCAAATTAATATTGGCTCCATAACCACTATCCATAATAAAGTCGTACACCATTTCGCAAGTACTACTTTTGTTGGTATCACTTATGCCATAATCAAACATTTCTTCTTGCGGTTGCTGGTGGTGATCAATCAATATTCTGGTACAGGTCGCCGCTTCTAAAAAGGGTTCTAAGTTTTTTGTTCTGTGTAAAATATTAAAGTCCAAACAAAATATTACATCAGCATCCTGAATTAACAATCTCGACTTTTCTTTATCTTGTTCGTAATCAATAACTGAATCAATACCTGGCATCCAATCTAAAAAACTTGCCCAATTTGTTGGAGAAATTACCGTAACATGATGACCTATTTGCTTTAAAAAATGATACAAGCCCAAAGAACTACCCATAGCATCTCCATCCGGTTTTTGATGTGTAGTAATGATTACTTTTTTAGGTTCTTGTATTTGCGGAAAAAAATCTTGTAGCTGATGCATATAATTGGGCAAAATTAACGGAATTAAGCATTGTGGCTAACATTCATTTTTTTATTATTACAAGATTTTCAAAATGAAGAAATAATTCAACATCCAATAGTCAAAATACAACTGATATTGCTTATTAAAAAAATGAAAAAAATGAAAAATGAAAAAAACTGCTCACAACTAGTCAAATGTTACCCTACATTTGCCGCAATTGGAAAAAAATAAAATATGAATAACAGAACATTTACAATGATTAAGCCCGATGCAACCTCAAAAGGATACACAGGCGCAATCCTAGACATGATGGTGAAAGCAGGTTTCAGCATTAAAGCAATGAAATGGATAAAATTATCAGCTGCTCAAGCAGGCGAGTTTTATGCGATTCACAAAGAAAGACCATTTTATGGCGAACTTGTTGAATTTATGAGCAGTGGCCCTATTGTAGCTGCAATTTTAGAGAAAGAAAATGCAGTAGCTGATTTCAGAACATTGATTGGTGCAACAAACCCGGCTAATGCAGAAGAAGGAACAATCAGAAAAGCATATGCTGCAAGTATTGGAGAAAATGCAGTTCACGGTAGTGATAGCGATGAAAATGCTCAAATTGAAGGTGATTTTTTCTTCTCAGGATTAGAGAGATTCTAGGAAATAGTCTTACTTTCAATTCTTTAAATGATTGGAACATTATTTTCTGGGTTAAACTTTTAAAAAGGATGTCAGATTTCCAGACATCCTTTTTTTATGTGTTATACTCAAACGCTTTATTATATTGCACCTATGTATTGTGTGTTAACTATAACTAAATATCCAAAATATTTTGGCTGGGCCGGTTTTTTATCGATGGCAATTTTCAGATTATTTCTGTTTCTCAACAAGAAAATAACCTTTTGGAAATTGATGGGTTGCGGTAAAAACGGAACTTTTGACAAAACACCTGATTGGAGACAATGGGCTTTGCTTGCTGCATTTGAAAACAATGAAACTGTTCCATCAAAAAAAGTTGCATTACAAAATCAATTACCCGGCTTCATCAAAAAATATTGGCAAATTTTTAATTGCGAACAACTTCATTTCATATTAGAGCCTATTGAAGGTCATGGCACATGGGATGGAAAAGCATGTTTTGGAAAATTACCAAAAACAACAGAGTTTGACGGCATTATTGCTGTATTGACAAGAGCCACTATTCGCCTGAACAGACTAAGCAATTTTTGGAAACATGTAGATTCTGTTGCCGATCAAATGGCCGATGCTCCTGGATTTATTGGAAGCTATGGTATTGGCGAAGTGCCATTTATTAAACAAGCAACTTTTAGTATTTGGCAAAGCAAAGAGCACATGAAAGCTTTTGCATACACGATGAAAGAACACCGTGAAGTGATACAAAAAACCAGAAAAGAAAACTGGTATAGTGAAGATATGTTTACTAGATTTAAGGTTAATGAATGTGGTGGAATGATTGATGGAAAGAATCCTTTGAAATGAATTCATTAACTTGCATGTATGCTACCTGAAAAAAAGATACATCCTTTTTTATTATTGGCTTACTTCCTCAACCTTATTTCAAGTGGTGAGGGCAGCTTACCAGATTACTGATTTTTGATCACTAATCAAATAAATATTTACCCTTATTATTTATTGTTGGGAATAGATTTGAACCCTGAAGGGTGCGATGCCGAGAGTGTTGCATAGCGGCACAACTGCCGACAAACAAAATTTTTTATTTTAATATTATCATAATGAAAAATATAAAATTGATTGAAGTACCCAGTGAAATTGGTGCTGGAACCCGAGGTGCGAGCTTAGGTGTAGAAGCTATTAAAATTGCTGCGTTAGACTATATGAGTAATTTTTTTGTACACTTCCCTTCTGAAAAAATTCCTACTGAAAATAAATTGCTTTTTGAACCAATTGAAAGCCCTTATGCAAAAAGGATTAAAGGTGTTTTGTCAATGTATGAAAAGATTACAAAAGCAGTTTCGGATAGTATGAAAGATAATTTTTTTCCGGTGATTATCAGTGGAGATCACAGTAATGCAGGAGCTACAATTGCCGGAATTAAAATGGCAAAACCAAAAAGTAAACTTGGTGTTATTTGGATAGATGCTCATGCTGATTTACACACACCATATACCACCCCAAGTGGTAATTTACATGGTATGCCTTTGGCAACTGCAATTAATGAAGACAATAAAGAATTTGCAATTCATGAGTTAGATGCTGAAACAAAAAAGAACTGGGATGGACTAAAAAACTTTGGAAAAATTGCACCTAAAGTTTTGCCGGAAGACGTTGTTTTTATTTCATTGCGTGACTTTGAAAAAGAAGAAAAAGGTTTGATAGAAAAATACGGAATGAAAATTATTACTACAAATGAACTTAGAAGAAAAGGTGTTGAAATTGTATATCGAAGTATTATAAGATACCTAAGTGATTGCACAGATATCTATGTAAGTTTTGATGTTGACAGTTTGGATTCTTCTATTTCAAAAGGCACCGGAACTCCTGTCAGTAATGGCTTGAGAGAAAGAGAAGCTGAAGATTTAATTAGCAAATTCATGCAAAATCGTAAGATTTGTTGCTTTGAAATAACAGAAGTAAATCCAACCTTGGACAAAGAAAATTTAATGGCTGAAATAGCTTTTAATATTTTACAAAGAAGTGTAAACGTATTGATGATGAATTAAATAACATCAGAAAAACTCAATCGAACCCCTTCCGTAAAAGCTATTGGTTGATATCCTAATTCAAGTTGAGCTTTAGAAATAATAAGGCCCGATTTTTTTGCCCTTACTACAGGCTCATGGAACGTATCAGAAGTTACATTTTCAATTAAATTTTTATCAAGCTTTAAAACCTCAGCCACCGTAACTGCCATTTGAAATGGTGATATAATTTCACTCCCTGCTAAATGATAAATTCCGATAACATTTTTTTGAATCATTACAGCAATGCCTTTACATAAGTCTGTAACATAAGTTGGGGTTCTTAACTGATCACTTACTAATTTAATTTTTTTGCCTTCGGATAAAATATTTTTTACCCAATGCAAAAAAGTAGGTTTCATACTAGGTTGTAATTGTCCGTAAATAAATACAGGTCGCATGATAACACTGTCAGAAGAATTTGATTGCACAATTTGTTCTGCCAACAATTTTGATTTGCCATAAAAATTAAGTGGTGCAGGGATATCAGTTTCTGCATGCGGACCACCTTCACCAAAAACAAAATCGGTAGAAATATAAATCACTTTTGCACCTACTGTATTTGCTGCTTTGACTACATATTCGGTGGCAGTAACATTATTTAATATACATTCTTCTTTTTCA
>CANGTN010000080.1 GCA_947456805.1 Chitinophagaceae bacterium
ACGGTAGCATACGGGTCTCCAAAACCTTTGATCTGGGTTCGAATCCTAGTGCCCGTGCAATCATTTGTTTCATTGTTTATTGGGATAATTTATTTTTTAAATAAAGCACCTTTAGACTAAAATAATAATTGTCAAAATGAATAAGATTTCAACTTATTTCAGAGATAGCTACCAGGAATTGGTAGAAAAAGTAACCTGGCCTACATGGGCTCAGTTACAACAAAGTACAATAATTGTATTGGTGGCTACATTGATTATCACAGCAATGGTTTGGATAATGGATTTTAGTAGTAACCAATTGCTAAAAATGATTTACTCATTGTTTAAGTAATATATCAATAAAGATGGAAGAAAAATTAGCTCAAGAATCACCGGTAGTACAAGCTGCAGAAAACACCAAATGGTATGTGCTACGTGTGGTTAGTGGTAAAGAGCGAAGTGTTAAAGAATATTTAGATAAAGATATTGCTCGTAGTGGTTGGACAGAAATCATTAAGCAGGTATTCCTTCCAATGGAGAAAGTGTACAAGGTGCAGAATGGTAAGAAGGTAATGAGAGAAAAGAACTATTTTCCGGGTTATGTAATGTTGGAAGTATTGAATGGTAAATTATCTGATGATATTGTACAACATATCAGTAACATCAGTAACATTATGCACTTCTTAACTGATGGAAAAGGCAGCAAGGGAAATATTATTTCTTTACGTAAAAGTGAAGTGAATAAAATGCTAGGTAAGGTAGATGAAATGAATGATCAGGGCGTAAGCATTAGTGAACCATTTATTGTTGGCGAAACAATCAAGATTATTGAAGGTCCATTTAACGACTTTAATGGTGTAATCGAAGAGGTAAATGATGACAAGAAAAAATTAAAGGTTGTTGTGAAAATATTTGGTAGAAGTACGCCGGTAGAACTAAGCTATATGCAAGTAGAAAAATTAAGTTAGTACTTTAAATATTATTATTAAAAAATCCCGTTTCAATTTTGGAACGGGATTTTTTATTTAATTAATATTCAGAAACGAATTGGACAAATGATTTGGAGATATAAAATTAAATTTCAAGGAAAATTTAAAGTTGAATGGGTGGGTTTAGAAAGTTAATTTTTATGCTTGATTATAAAATGTTGTGGTATGATTCTTCTTTCGCTTTTGCCACCAATTTTGGGTTGTTATTGATAATGCAATAGATAAAATAGCTAACAACATTCCTGCTGCTACATCCAACGGAAAATGTTGTGCAAGATATACTCTTGAATAACCTACAAAAAGTGCCGCTACAAAACCTATAGGAAGTACCCATTTGTTTGGAATGAATAAACATGCAATTAAAAAAAAGCAAAAGGCGGTGGTGGTGTGTCCCGATGGGAAACTAGATGTTTCATGTGGTGCTTCAACGATATGTACAAGTGTGGTATTTGTAATCGCTTTTATGGGGCGAAATTCATTGGGAACAATGTAATATTTACATACTTGTACAAATAATGTTGAAAGTATAAATGCGCTGATTAAAAATGAGATGTATTTCTTTTGATATTTAATGAATAAAAAAAGTATTGGAATCCAAATAATACCATCTCCTAAATAGGTATAGCCATAAAAAAAGTAATCTGCAACTTTTCCAAAATCATCATTAAGAATTAAGAACAAATTGATTTTGCCTAAGTAGAATGAGTAGCATAAAATAATTAGCGCTGTAATGGCAGTAATAGCAGATGCAACAATAAATTTTTTATAATAAAGTTGTGCTGCCATTTGAATTGTATAAAAATATTTGCAGATTGTATAAACTAATTAACCTCAGGCTCGGTAGACATATTTTCAATTTTTTCCTCTTCCGGTTTTTTAAAAAACTTGTTTTGAAAAATCAAAATAGTAATTACACCAACTGAGATTGAAGCATCTGCAATATTGAATACCGGACGGAAAAATTCATAATCTTCACCCCCCCAAATTGGAACCCAACTCGGAAAATTTCCTTTTAAAATCGGGAAGTATAACATATCTACCACTTTTCCATGTAAAAAACTACCATAATGTGTATTAGAAAATGCTTTTGCAACTACACCATAGTATTGCATGTGTTGCTCATCATAACTGATGTCGAAAATTAATCCGTAAAACATACTGTCAATCAAATTACCCAATGCACCAGCAAAAATTAAAGCAGCACAAATGATAAATCCTTTGTGGTAATTTTTTTTGATAAAATCTTTTATTAAAAAAACACCCCAAATAACTGCAACCAATCTGAAGAGTGTTAAGGCAATTTTTCCGAAACCACCGCCAAATTTCCAGCCCCAAGCCATGCCTTCATTTTCTACAAAATGAAGTCTGAACCAGTTGCCCATAATTAAATGTTCCTCACCTGTGAAAAAGTTGAGTTTTATGTAAAATTTCAACGCCTGATCTGTAAGAATAACAGCTGTAATAAGTAGTATAATATTTCTTCCTTTCACCCGTAATTATTTTAATATAAACAAAGATAGTGGAATTGATTACTGTTAATCTTTTAGTATCAATCTTCACAATTTTTTTATTCCTCAATGTATACCCGCTTTACCCGCTGGCTTATTGTTGTCATGATTTCATAAGGAATGGTATCGCACCATTCAGCTACTTGTTGTACCGAAATTTGATTACCAAAAATTTCAACTTCATCGCCTTCTTGCACATCTGCAATGTCTGTAACATCTATCATTGTCATATCCATACAAACATTTCCTATCACTTTTGCCATCTTGTTTTTAACTACAACGCTACCTATACCATTGCTTAATTTTCTATTAAATCCATCTGCATAACCAATCCGAATAGTAGCAATTTTACTATCTCTACTCAACACTCCTTTTTTGTTGTAACCCACAGTATCAGTGGATTTCACAGTTCTTATCTGCGCAATAGTTGTTTTTAAAGTAGCAACTGTCTCTAAATGAATTTCTTTTCCGTTGGCATTATCAACACCATACAAACCGATACCCAAACGAACCATATCAAATTGCAAATTGTAATGTCTGAAAATTCCTGCTGAATTAACGATGTGTTTTATAAATGAGTAGCCCAAAGTTTTTTCTAAAGTATGACAGCCATTGAGAAAAATTTCTGTTTGCTGATTTGTAAAATAATCATGTGCTGCCAATTCACTACTTGTAAGATGTGAAAATACAGATTGAACAACCATTGTTTGCTGCTGCTTTAATAAAGAAGCAAGTTCTTGTACTTCGTTAAGATCAAAGCCCAAACGATTCATACCCGTATTGAGTTTGATATGAATTGGAAATTGATAAATACCTTGTTGCGATAAATATTGGTGGAATGCTTTGAAAATATTGAGAGAATAAATTTCAGGTTCCAGTTGGTGTTCAATCAATACATCAAAACTTGCAGCATCCATATTCATTACCATAATTGGTGTGCTGATGCCTGCATTACGAAGTTCTATACCTTCATCGGCATAAGCTACTCCCAGATAATCAACTTTGTGAAATTGCAATAATCTAGCTACTTCTGCACTGCCACTACCATAGCTGAAAGCCTTTACCATTGCCATTAATTTGGTAGTAGGCAATAACTTCTGTTGAAAAGCTTTTAGGTTATGGGCCATAGCAGAGAGATTAATTTCCATCACTGTTTGGTGAACTTTTTGCTCTAGCCATCTGCTGATTTTTTCAAACGTAAAAATTCTTGCACCTTTCAACAGTATAAATTCATCTTTGAAATGATGGTGTAAACTATGCTTCAGAAATTCTTGTGTTGAAGTATAGAATATAGTTTTTGTAACAGCTTCATTAAAAATGGAATGGTATTTACTAATGTTATTTCCAATGCCAATCAGTTTGCCAATTTTTCTTTGTTTTAATTCTGCTGCAACTTGTTGGTATAATTGTTCTTCTTCAATTCCTGATTGTAAAATATCAGAAAGAATTACTGTCGTAGTTGCGTTTCCGGATTGTTGTTTTAAATAATCTATTACAATACTAAGAGAAGAAACATCGTTGTTGTAACTGTCATTTAATATTGAGCAATTGTTCAATCCTTTATTTATTTGTAATCGCATTGCTACCGGCTGTAACAATTGCATCCGCTCTGTAATGCTCTCCCAGCTTATGTTTAAAGCCAATAATGTACATATACAAGTAATACAGTTTTCTATTGAAGCCTCATCTGTAAAGGGAATATCAATAGTTAAGTTTTGTTGTTGGTAATGAATTTCAATATTTGTACTTGTTATTTTTTTAATAATTTTTTTGATGAATACGGTAGCATCTGTTTTTTTACTCCAGGAAATTTTTCTTGCAGCTGTCGGCAAAGAACTCTCATCGCTGATTATTTCTTTGTTATAAATAATTAATTCAGCAGTTGAAAAAAGTTCTATTTTTTCAAGAAGTTTTTCTGAGTCGTTTGTAAATCCTTCGCTGTGTGCTTCACCAATATTGGTTAATATTCCGATTGTTGGTTGAATGATTTTTAGTAAACCATTCATTTCACCCATCTTTGAAATGCCCGCTTCAAAGATGGCCAGTGAATGATTCTCATTCATTTGCCAAACACTTAATGGCACACCAATTTGAGAATTGTAACTACGAGGACTTCGAACAATCGTATAGTCATCACACAACAATTGATTCAGCCATTCTTTTACAATAGTTTTTCCATTGCTTCCGGTTATGCCTATTACAGGATATTGAAATTGACTACGATGCTTTGCTGCCAGCGTTTGCAAGGCATTAAGAGAATTGTGGACTAACAAAAAATTGGTATTCGGAAACTTATTAAAATCAATAGATTTTTCTACAATAAAATTTCTGATACCACGTTGATAGGCTTCCTCAATGAAACTATGACCATCACGTCTGTCACTATGTAATGCAAAAAATAAAGAGTTGTTTGGAAAAATTATTTTTCTGCTATCTATTATCAAATACTCAATAATCGTATTATCTACAATTATTCCTTTTGCACCAATGATAGATTGTATATCTTGAATCGTGTATTGCAAATGATTGGTTTAAACTTTTTTTAATCGATTATTCCACCTCCAAAGGTTCTCCTTTTTTCTTCATAAAAATAGAATAAAAAATAGATCCACTGACGCAAGCTACAATTATTCCTAGCGATAAAAATACTTGCGTATTTTTATCTAACAATTGGTTGATGTAATGTTCACCTAACATTTTAATACCAATAAATACTAGCACAATCGCAATGCCTTGTTGTAAATAATCAAATTTTGTTACGGCACTTCGTAATAAAAAGAATAAGCTGCGCAAACCAAGAACTGCAAAAATATTGCTGGTATAAATTACCAAATTCTCTCTGCTGATGCCCATTACCGCGGGTAAAGAATCTAATGCAAAAACGATATCAATCACGGCAAGCATTACAATAACTACAAAAAGTGTTGTGTATTGTGGTTTGCCATTTAATCTAATAATATATTTTCCTTCGCCATCATGTGGTACAAGGGGTAAAAATTTTTGAAGAAATTTATAAATTTTACTTTCCTGTGGTTTGAATTCTTCATCCTTTGTTGCGACAAACATTTTGTAACCGGTGTACAATAAGAAAGCACCAAAAATGTACAATATCCATTCAAATTGATTTACCAAAGCCAAACCTACTGTGATAAAAACAATTCTAAAAACAATTGCCATTAAGATACCCACAAGCAACACTCTACCATAATATTTTTCTTTTACATTAAATGCAGAGAAGATGAGAATGAAAATGAAAATATTGTCAACACTAAGGCTCCATTCCATCAGGTATGCACTTAAGTATTGCAGTGCAATGCTTTGTCCTTCTTCAACCCACATGAAAATAAAAAAAGCTAGCGCAAGCATTACCCAAAAAAAAGTTTGTTTCAGTGCTGTACCTATTGAAATAGTTTGGTTTTTTTTGTTTAACAATCCTAAATCAAAAACTAAAGCAAGTGTGAGCACAATACCAAATACTGTGTATACAATTTGATGCGTTGTCATAAAAAATTATTTAAAATTAAGCTGCATATTTTTTTCTTCTCCAATACTGATAGATAAATCCACATAAGACTACAAGTAATATAGGCATTGCAATATTGTTCATTTGCCAAAATGATTTTTCATTTTCTACTTTTTTGCTGTCTAGTAATCGAAGTACAATATCCTTGTTTCTTGTAGCTATCAAAGCTTCATTTCCTGTGAGATATTCTAAACAGTTTAATAAGAAATCTCTGTTTGCAAATTGGTATTCGTATTGGCTTCCAAGCGTATATAAATTCACGCCCATTGGTAATGGTCCTTGTTTCTGGCTTACATCATTCAATACCATATCACCATCTGAAATAACAATAAATTTTGAATTGCCTACACTTTCCGGTAAGTATGGAACTCCAAGATTTGTGAGGCTATCAGCTTGTTGTTCTGAAATTCTGTTTTTATAAAGTGATTTGAAATTACCTTCTAACAAAACTGCAGTAGGAATATTTTTTTTATTGAATAATACATCTTCAGGTGTATTTCTGTTTTCATTTAAACTTATTAATGCAGGGGTTCCTAGTTTTCTTGAATTATCGGAGGTAGAAAGTAAAATTGTTTTGGTAATTCCTTCTGCTTTTACAGTATCAATTGAGTTTACAAATCGTCCTGCAATTAATCCTAAATTTTTGTTTATTGGATGATTATTTTTACTCTCAAATAATGGATAATAATTCCAGTGTAAAAATTCAAACTGACTTTTTTCTTTACTGCCACCAACGCCAAATGGCATGAAGTCGCATTGCAAATCCATTACCAAATCTGTGTTGATTCGGATGCCATATTTAAAAAATAAATCGGTAAGATTTAAGTTCCTGTCGTAAGCAATTAATTCAGGTTTTAATCTTAAGCTATCTTGTTCTGCATTCAAATTATCAATAAAACATATCACTTTGCCACCTCTCATAAGATATTGGTCTATTTTCAATTTTTCATCTTCTGTAAATTGAAGCGAAGGTTTTACAATCATCAATACTTTAAATGTATCCGGTATTGCAGGTCGGGCATTGATGTTGAATGTAAATAGTTTGTACTGTGGTTGTATCGCTTGTAATAAATCGTAAGTTCTGGCGTCTGTTAATTCACCATTTGCATAAGAGTATGCCACCAAAGGCTTTTCAGACTTTGTAATATCATCAATTGCTTTTGTGAACTGGTATTCCAGCATTGCTTCAGCACTATTAATTTCTGCCTGTGACAAAACTCTTTTGTTACCGGTATAAAGGCTAACCAAAGAAGTGTTGTTTTTATATTTGATGATTGCGTAAGGATAAATTGTTTGAATTTGCTGCCCTTGTTTTATTTGAACACTTAAGTTAATTGCATTGGCACCCATTGCTTTTAAAGTGTCTTCATATGTCCGTTCACTATCATCCATTGCATCAGATGCGTCTTTAAACTCAAACTTTATTTTAGCATTGTTTGTTTCCTTTAACAGTTGTAAAAAATCATCTGTGCTGTTGGCTAATTTTTGAAAACCCGATGGTAAACTGCCGGTTAAAAAAACAGTTATTTCAACATTTTCTTCTAATTGTTTTAATAAGTTTTTAGTGTTGTTGTTAATAGTATATCTTTTCTCTTTCGTAAGATCAAGCTTTACATGAAATCCAGACGCAAGCATGTTGATGACAACAATTGCAAGTAAAATAATGAGCCAACTTAGTTTTTGTGATACTATTTTTTTCATCTGATTGTTTAAAGAAAAAATTTAATTGGAATAATGTGTAGTTTAATTGAAATAAAATTTATCGCTTCCATAAATTTTTACTTGTAACTAACAACATCATAATAATAATACTGAAAAAATATATTAGGTCTCTACTGTCAATTACACCTCTGCTGATACTGCTGTAATGAAAATCTATTCCCAATAAACCAATGTAATAACCCCAGTTATTGTTTAGAAATGAAAGCTTGCTGATTGCATTGAATCCAAAATACAATACGACACATGCTATTAAACTTATGATAAATGCAATCACTGCATTATTGGTAAAGCTACTGCTACAAATACCAATTGCTGTAAATACTGCTGCTAAAACAAATAAACCAATAAATGCACCGGTTGTAGCGCCAATATCCAGGCCATCGCCAACAGATAGTTGCTGAATTGAAATAATATAAATCAGCGTAGGTAGTATTGCTGTAAATGCAACAAACAAACTGCCCAAATATTTGCCCGTAATTATTTGTTGTTTGGTAAGAGGCAATGTTTGTAATACTTCGTAAGTACCCGTTTTAAATTCATCTGCAAAACTTTTCATCGTAATTGCCGGAATAAG
>CANGTN010000081.1 GCA_947456805.1 Chitinophagaceae bacterium
ACCTGCATACTTACCATATAATACAGTATCTCCAGCTTTTACAGTAACTGGTTCATCTTTTTTACCAGGACCCGCAGCTACTACAACACCACGTTGTGGCTTTTCTTTTGCAGTATCAGGAATAATAATGCCACCGGCACTTTTTTCTTCAGCAGCAGCTGGTTTTACAATTACTCTGTCGTGAAGTGGAGTAACGTGAGGCTTTTTTGTTGCCATAGTTATCAATTTTTAGGTTTAAGAATTTTAATGATTTGTGCAACTCCTCTTTCAACTATTTTGCCATAGATTAATGCGAAGCCAAAATTTCAGTTTTCAGAAAATTGTGTACAATCATTGTCAGTAAGAGCAGCAAATTTGTGGGTATTTACTGACAAACTGGTGTCAAATTTTCAGCAACTGTTTTTAGATGTGTTTCTTATGCATCTGTTTTTTGGCTCATAGTTTATTTTATTAATACAAATTTATTCTGTAAAGCACAATGTTGATTTTAAATAAACTTTATCAAAACTTATGTTCTTAAAACTTAATCAATTCAATTTACAACCTTATCTTCGCTACCCTAAACAAAGTTCTTTTACGGATGATCAGCAGACGAAATATACGAGTGAAAGTGATGCAACTTTTGTACATCATTGAAAGCAGCGGAGAACAACAACTTTTTAAAGACCCAGTTTTTGAGTTACAAAAAAAATTAGACAGAAGCAGAGAGTTATTTGTTTATTTATTGTACAATATGACAGAGGTAGCCAGATACGCAGAAACAGACGCTATCAAAAGAGCCTCCAGAAATTTGCCCTCTAACGATGATTTAAACGTCAATACCAAAATTGCAGGCAATGAATTGCTGTGGCAAATTTTGGAAAATGAATCGTACAAAAAATCTTTAGAAACAGATAAGCCAGAACATACAGCCGATAAAGATTTGATTAAAAAATTGTACCAGCAATTAGCTGAGACTCCCGAATACAAGACTTATATCAACGAGTTGGGCAGAGACAAAAAAAAAGAAAGAAAATTACTTGAATTTATTTTCAATAGTTTGTTATTACCCAATGAATCTTTTGAAGAACACATCGAAGACCATTTTAATAATTGGGATGATGACGGCGAAATGATGCAACAACTCATCAACCATTTTTTAGAGAAACCAACACAAAATATCCTTCAAATGGTTTCATCTGAAAAATGGATTTTTGCCAAGAATTTATTAATTACCATGCTCGATAAAAAAGAACATGCATTAGAGTTAATCAAACCAAAACTTAAAAACTGGGATAGCGAACGTATTGCGGTGTTGGATATGTTGTTAATGCAATTAGGTGTTTGCGAGTTGTTGTATTTTGAAACCATTCCAACCAAGGTAACAATTAATGAATACATAGATTTGGCAAAAGATTACAGTACGCCTCAAAGTGGTCAATTTGTGAATGGTATTTTAGACAGCATTCACAAAGAGCTTACAGAAGAAGGAAAAATACATAAAGTTGATTTCAAAAAGCATTAAAATACAATCATAAGAAAACAACAAATAATTAAACATGAAAAATTTTTTGATTGGTGTATTCTTACTAATATTTGCAATCAGTTGCGAGCAAGGAAAAAACAAACAACCCGAAATTTCAGCACTTGCAAAAGCAGCAACAGATACATTGAATTATACAGAAATTCAGTGGATTGATTCCGTGGCTAATTTTGGTACTGTAAAAATGGGAGAAAAGGTTGAAGTGAAATTTAAGTTTAAAAATGTGGGTACAAAGCCTTTGTTGTTGCTTCAGGTACAAGCAGGTTGTGGTTGTACAACACCTGATTACACCAAAGAGCCTGTTCCACCTGGAAAGGAAGGTTGGGTAACAGGAATTTTCAATAGTGAAAATCAAATAGGCGAAGTGCATAAATATATCATGGTGAAAAGCAATACCAAAAATGGTGTAGAGCATCGGCTTACAATTACAGGTGTTGTAAACAATGAATCCGAACAAAAAGAACCCTTACAAAATAAATAAAAATTAATATTCAAATTCAAATTACAAACAATGCAACATTTAATTTCAATGTTATTAATGGCTCCTGCAAATCCTCAACAAGGAGGTAGCCAATGGTTCAGCTTAGTGATGATGGGTGGTATCATTTTAGTATTTTGGTTGTTCATGATTCGTCCGCAAGCTAAAAAAGCGAAAGAGCAAAAAACATTTATCGACAATTTACAAAAAGGCGATAAAATTGTAACAATCGCTGGTATACACGGAGTAGTGAATAAAGTAAATGACGACGGAACTTTACAAATTGAAGTTAATCCGGGCAGTTACATTAAAATCGAAAAAAGTGCAGTTAGTTTAGAGTGGACATCTGCTTTAAATAAAACAACAGCTGCAAAATAATCACACACTAAATAATTAGTTTTTAAAAAATCCCAATATTCTATTTCAAGAAATTGGGATTTTTTATTTTAACTTCAATCTCAAATCTGAATATGATTAAAGTTGGATTAACAGGTGGTATTGGCAGTGGCAAAACAATGGTTGCTACTATTTTTAAAACATTCGGTATTCCTGTTTTTGATGCAGATGCAGAAGCCAAAAAACTGATGGAATCCAATGCTGCATTGCAATCTGCTATCCAACAAACATTTGGTGCAGAAGCATTTTTAGATGGAAAGCTGAACAGGCAATATTTGGCTAAGATTATTTTTAATAATGCCTTTCAATTAGAAAAATTAAATGCATTGGTGCATCCTGTTGTAATAGAAGCTGCGGATAGCTGGGCTTCCAAACAAAAATCATCTTATGTAATTAAAGAAGCGGCCTTGATGTTTGAATCAGGTTCAGCTGCCAATTTAGATTTTGTAATTGGTGTTTTTGCGCCACAGCATTTGCGTATTAAAAGAGTGATGGACAGAGACGGACTTTCAAGATTAGAAGTGCTTTCAAGAATGGATAAACAAATCAGCGATAGTATAAAAATGAAACTTTGTGATTTTATATTAATCAATGATGAACAACAGTTGCTGTTGCCTCAGGTTATTGAATTGCATAAGAAGTTTGAGGAAGTTGCGCTCTAAAGTTAAAAGACTGATTTTGTTTGTTATAAAAAAATGATTTATCCGCTCAATCTATTTTATCAGTAATCACATTATTATTTTTCAATTCTATAACACCATCTTTTTAATCTTCCTTCAAAATCAAAAGGGGTTGTAGCTCTCGTAATATCTTTAATTGTTGTTGCTTGTATATTTTCTTTGTCCATTATAAATCTTGTAAAGTTGGTACTGAAGTAAACAGTTCCCCCTTCGCTTACTGCATGTAAAACATCATTCAATAATTCAACATGATCTCGTTGAATGTCTAAAAAGTCTTTCATTCTTTTACTGTTGCTAAAGGTAGGAGGGTCAATGATTACCAAATCAAAACTATTTGGTTGTAATGTTTTCAAGTATTGTTTTACATCGGCATGTATAAAAAAATACTGATCCTTATTCTTCAATAAATTAATGGCAAAATTATCCTCAGCCCATTGTAAATAAGTTTTGCTTAAATCAACGGTAGTAACACTTGCAGCGTTTGCTGCGGCTGCATAAACAGAAAATGAACCTGTATAAGCAAATAAATTCAATACCCTTTTTCCGGCGCATTGTTCGCATACCATTTTACGTGTAATGCGATGGTCTAAAAACAATCCGGTATCCAAATAGTCAGTCAGGTTTACCAAGAATTTTAAGCCATTTTCCATTACAGTAAAATATTCCTGCTTTGAATCTGTTTTTTCATATTGATCATGTCTGTTTGCTTTTCTTTTTCGTTGTTTGATGTACACATTTTCATCTTTAACATCCAACAATTTACAAATACAAGCCACACATATTTCCAACCATGCTTCATGTTCTTCATCAGTCATTCCATGTCTTCGTAAATATTCAGCCAAGTATACTTTATCCTCATATAACTCAATGCAGAAAGGGAATTCAGGCAAGTCATGGTCATAAACTCTGTAACAGGTAATGCCTTGTCGCTTTGCTAATTTGCTTTTGTGTTTGTACACTTTCAGCAACCTGTTTTCAAACATTTGTAATTTAGCATCTATCATGTTTTGTAAAAGTAAATGGTTTAAAGTACAAGATACATTTTTGCACGGGTACTTTGAGGCAATTTCGAATGTATATCAATACTATTTTTGTTCAAAATGTTAGTCGAAGTTGGATTTCATTGATAAGTATGCATAGATAGATTTCGATTAAAAAAAATCGGTTACATTTGATATACACAATATTTGATTTATGGTTGCTACCAATACAACACATACTATTCCTGATTTTAGTTTATCTGCAAGAATAGATCAGGTTGGCGTAGAAGAAAGAGCAAAACGATTTACTGCAAGAAGCATCAAAGCTGAAACGAAAGTGAATGGTTTGAAGCTCGCATTAAATATGATTGACCTTACTACTTTGGAAGGTAAGGACACGGATGGTAAAGTAAAACAACTTTGTTATAAAGCACAGCATTTACATGACGCTTATCCAGGATTGCCTACTGTGGCTGCTATTTGTGTTTATCCAAGTATGGTGGCACTTGCAAAAAAAGCATTAGGCAATTCGGGTATTAAAGTAGCTTCTGTTGCAACTGCTTTCCCAAGTGGTCAAGCACCAAAATCTGTGAAAATATCTGACACAAAATTTGCTGTAGCGCAAGGTGCAGATGAAATTGATATGGTGATTTCAAGAGGAAAGTTTTTACAGGGAGAATACAATTTTGTTTTTGATGAAATAGCTGCTATCAAAGAAGTGTGTGGTACTGCAAGACTAAAAGTAATTTTAGAAACAGGCGAATTGGGTACATATGATAAAGTAAGAAAAGCGAGTGATATTGCGATGTATGCAGGAGCTGATTTTATCAAAACTTCAACAGGAAAAATTGTGCCTGCTGCTACTATGCCCGTTACATTGGTCATGTTAGAAGCAATCAGAGATTTTTATTACAAAACCGGAAAGAAAATTGCAATGAAACCTGCCGGTGGCATTAGTAAATCAAAACTGGCATTGCATTATTTGGTAATGCTGCAAGAAACATTGGGCAATGGTTGGATGAATAATGAATGGTTTCGTTTTGGAGCAAGCAGTTTGGCAAATGATGTGTTGATGCAATTGGAAAAAGAAAGGACAGGAGTGTATCAGAGTGCGAATTATTTTTCAATCGATTAGGTTGTAGTTATTTAGTTAGTAGTTATATAGTTTCAAGTTTAAGAAGTTTAAAAGTTTAGCAAGTTTAAACGTCATTGCGAGGAACGAAGCAATCTTTTTCACGCAACGAGGCAAAGAAAGCAAAGAGCGCAACGATTTTACTTTGTGTCTTTATGGCTGCTAGTTTCGGGAGTTTAAAAAGTTCAAGGAGTTGAAAGTGTTGAAAAAGTTCAATAGTTTAAACGTCATTGCGAGGAACGAAGCAATCTTTTTGAAAATTGAAATTTTGTAGAAATAGTTAAAAATGGATAGTAGAATTAATACTGTTGAAGTGTGCGACGCAACGACAGTAAAATAGCGTTACATCAGTTGAATACAATAAAATAAGAACTATGTCTAAAGCAGTAAAAAAGAATAACACCGTAAAACTTGATTTTAATATTGAGTATGCACCGGCGCCTGAAAGTAAAGCCAGTGCTAAGATTCAGCCGAGTTATGATTTATTTATTAATGGAAAATTTGAGAAGCCGGCCAGTAAAAAATACTTTGATACCATTAATCCGGCAACGGAAGAAAAATTGAGTTCAATTGCCGAAGCAAATGCTACTGATGTAAACAAAGCGGTGAAAGCAGCACGCAATGCTTATGACAATACATGGAGCAAAATGCCTGCAAAAGAACGTGCAAAATATATTTATCGTATAGCCAGAATGATTCAGGAACGTGCAAGAGAATTTGCAGTTATTGAAACATTGGATGGCGGAAAACCAATCAGGGAAAGTCGTGATATTGATATTCCTTTGGTTGCCAATCATTTTTTTTACTATGCTGGTTGGACTGATAAGTTAGCGTACGCATTTCCAAATAAAAAAATCCAGTCATTGGGTGTTGCTGGTCAAATTATTCCATGGAATTTTCCATTGTTAATGGCTGCTTGGAAAATTGCACCGGCTTTGGCAACAGGAAATACAGTTGTGTTAAAACCCGCAGAAACCACGTCGCTAACGGCTTTGAAGCTTGCTGAAATCATTCAGGAATCTGATTTGCCTCCTGGAGTTGTCAATATCATTACAGGTGCAGGAGCTACCGGTGCTGCTATTGTGAATCATCCCGATATTAATAAAATTGCATTTACGGGCTCTACCGATGTTGGTAAAATTATTCAACGTGCTGTGGCAGGAACGAATAAAAAAGTAACTTTAGAATTGGGTGGAAAAGCTGCCAATATCATTTTTGATGATGCACCAATTGACCAGGCAGTTGAAGGGGTTATCAACGGAATATTTTTTAATCAAGGACATGTTTGTTGCGCAGGCTCTCGTTTGTTTGTGCAGGAATCAGTTTATGATATAATACTTAAAAAATTGAAGGATCGTTTATCTACTTTAATTGTTGGCAACCCAATGGATAAGAATACAGACATTGGTGCAATCAATTCAAAACAACAAATGGATAACATCCATAAATATTTAAGAATCGGAGAGAAAGAAGGATTGGAAATGTATCAAAACAATTGTGTATTACCGAAGAAAGGTTTTTTTATTCGTCCTACATTATTTACAAATGTTGCACAAAGCAGTCGATTGGCACAGGAAGAAATTTTTGGTCCGGTATTAACTATTCAAACATTCAGAACAGATGATGAAGTGATTGAAAAAGCAAATAACACGCCGTTTGGATTGAGTGCAGGAGTTTGGACTGACAAGGGGTCTAAGATTTTTAACCTTACTACTAAATTAAGAGCCGGTGTAATTTGGGCAAACACGTATAATAAGTTTGATCCTACTTCACCATTTGGTGGTTATAAAGAAAGTGGATATGGTAGAGAAGGAGGATTACATGGATTGGGGGCTTATTTGAAATAATTTAAATTATAATTGAAGCCTTTGAATCTTATTTGATAGTAATAAAAATATCGTTGCGCTCGCAGTTTGCTTTGCGATCGTTGCTTGAAAAAACAAAAATATGAATCGATTAGAAGTTTTAAAAACGTACAAAATATACATTGGTGGCCAGTTTCCAAGAACGGAAAGTGGAAGATATTATACGCCCAAAAATAGATCAGGAGAAGTATTAGCCAATGTTTGTTTGAGCAGCAGAAAAGATGTGAGAGAAGCTGTAAGTGCTGCCCGTGCTGCATTTGGTGGCTGGAGTGCAAAGCCTGCATTTAATCGTGGACAAATTTTATATCGTATTGCCGAAGTTTTGGAAGGAAGAAAAACACAGTTTATTGATGAACTGATGAAGCAAGATGCATCCTTTGCACAAGCTGAAGCAGAAGTTAATTTATCCATAGACAGACTAATTTATTTTGCCGGATGGTGCGATAAATTTCAACAAGTTTTTGGTAGTGTAAATCCGGTTGCATCATCACATTTTAATTTTTCAGTTCCCGAGCCAACAGGCGTTGTTTCTATAGTTTCGCCTCAAGAAAATTCATTATTAGGATTGGTTTCTGTAATGGCTCCAGTCATTGCCGGAGGGAATACTTGTATCATACTTGCAAGTGAAATGAAGCCTTTGTGTTCTGTAACTTTTGCAGAAGTAATTCATGCTTCTGATGTTTCGGGAGGTGTAGTTAATATATTGACCGGCAAGCCGGAAGAGTTGGTGAAATATTTTGCTGATCACATGGATATTAATGCAATTATTTATTGTGAAAAAGATGCAGCTACTAAGCAACTTATTCAAGAAAAAGCATCACTAAATGTAAAGCGTGCTTTTTTTTATGATTCTATCAACTGGAAAAAAGAGGAGGCCGAAAATCCTTATTTAATCATGGATACACAGGAAATTAAAACAACCTGGCATCCGATTGAAAACATTGGTGGCGCAAAGGCGGGTTATTAATCAAAATTCAACAACATGATTCGTTCATTTCAAATTTTATTGTTTATTCCAATTATCTTATTGGTAAATATTGCATTTGCAAATGATACAATTATTGTAAAAAAAGATCCAAGAATTGATGTATTGACGAGCAAACAAATTTCAATTAATAAAAGAAGTTCGATGCTCACAAGTACAGGACAATACAAAGGATATCGTATACAGGTAATGAGTACCACAAGCAGAGATCAGGCT
>CANGTN010000082.1 GCA_947456805.1 Chitinophagaceae bacterium
GACTGCAGAACGCAGTACTAGTGGCGAGGTAAGGGTTTTTGTAGAAAGTAAGTGCAGATTTATGAATGCATTGGATAGAGCTGCAGAAATGTTTGGTGAATTGAAAATGCATCAAACGCAACAACGAAATGGGGTTTTGGTTTACATTGCGCTAAAGGACAGACAACTTGCTGTATATGGTGATGAAGGAATTCATCAAAAAGTAGGTGTTGAATTTTGGAATACTTCTGTAAAAGAAATGGTACAATATTTTAATAAAGAAAATTATGCCCAAGGTATTGCTGAGGTTGTCATCAAAATTGGTAATGCATTAAAACAACATTTTCCTTATGATGAAAAAGGCGACACCAATGAACTATCAGATGAGGTTGTTTTTGGTCGTTGATAGAATTTAAATTCATGAAAAAATTATTGCTTCTTTTTTTAGTTGTGCTACATGCAAATTTGTTTGCTCAAAAGAGTATTCCCAAGCCTAATCCTATCCGTTTGGTGAATGACTATGCACAGGTTTTGAATTCGTATGACGCAGATATGCTTGAAAAAAAATTGGTTGCTTTAGATGATAGCACAAGTAACCAAATTGTTGTGCTTATTGTACCAAGCTTGAATGGAGAAATAATTGAAGATGTTGCGGTAAAAACTTTCAGAGATTGGGGGATAGGTAATAAAAAAACAAACAATGGTGTTTTGTTGTTGGTTGCAATACAAGAAAGGAAAGTCAGAATAGAAGTAGGTTACGGTTTAGAAGGCGCAATTCCTGATGTGGTTACGAACGACATTATCAACAGAGATATCAAGCCTGCATTTAAACAGGGCAATTACATTGGTGGTATTACAGCTGCTATAGATAATTTAAGAAAAGCAGCTGCGGGGGAGTACAAGGTAAAACGCAGCAAATCAAAAGGTGATGGCAATGGCAGTATTCTTGGAATTTTAATCATCATTGTTATTGTCATTTTATTGGCTGGTGGTAGTGGCAGAGGTGGCGGCGGAAGTTTGATTGGTCCAATGATTTTATCTAGCATGTTGAATAGCGGGGGTGGTGGTGGAAGCAGCAGTGGCGGCGGGTTTGGGGGCTTTGGTGGTGGAAGCAGCGGTGGTGGTGGAGCTAGTGGAGATTGGTAGTATTTAGTTTGGAGTTATATAGTTTATAGTTTATGAAATTTATTAGGTTTCGAATAAAAAATCCCGATTATATTTTGTAACCGGGATTTTTATTTTTTAGGATTATTTAATGAATATCCATAAAGAATAAAGAAAAAGCAAACTTGCCCATCTCTTTATTACTATGTCCAATATTGGGAACGAAAAGCTGTGTCCAGTTGAAAGTAGTTTTCATTTCTGCGGCTTTGTTTTTACAAGTGTTAAAATAATATTGTCCTCTTTCAAATCTATTGATGCCTTGCTCATTTGCTTGAGGACTATCATTAAAATCAGGACTTGTGGTATCTGTATCAGCTTCTCCAACTAATATAAATACTTTTTTCTGAAACATTTCTTTAAGATTATTTTCAGGAATTTGCGCTTTATTTAAACCAAAAGGGAAATTGATTGCATAAGATGGAAGCGTGTACCAGCCTGCATTTGCTGCTGCAGCTTTGATTACACGATTGTTGGGCACAAAGGTTAAAAAACGATGTACAAATTGCCCGCCTGCAGAATGACCATATAAATAATAGGCTTTAGAAATACTATTTGATTCTTTTACTACATAATCAAACAAAGGTTCAATCAAAGAAAAGCTCCATGCTTCAGGTGCATTGAAAAAATTATCTTTTTTGTTGTAAACATTGCCAGAGTTGTAACCATCGGCACCGGGATAATTTTTAGTGTCAAATTCGGGAGCAATTATTTTACAATGAAAAACATTAGCTGCAGCGATTAAATCATCCATGTAGCCGGACGGATTTCTTTTTGCACCATGCAATAATATTACAATTGGAAGACTATCTCCATTGGCTTCAGGATTATAATAAAACACTTTTAATGGATTTTTTAATTTGCCATTATTGGTAAAAAAAAAGCTTTGTTTACCAGCTTGCTTCCAATTGATTTGGGCATTTGCTGAAGTTAATAGAATAATACTAATGAGCAACAGCAAACAAAATTTGAATATTATTTTCATGGATTTTTGATGTTGAATTTGTAATAAATAAAAGAGCTGAACAATAAAAAATCATTCAGCTCTTTTGCGGTTTTTATTTTTAACTTTATTGAGCAATATATACTTGTTTGGCGGTAGATGTTTGATTTGTGTTATCATTCATTCTAATTATATACATACCAGTTGGTAATACGGGTAGGGGCATATTGTGCCAACCAATTTGTTGCAAAATTTGAGTGCTTAATATTTTATTGCCTGATGGACTCATCACATCAATACTTCCTGAGAATTTTTCTTTAAAACCAATAGTGATGTAGTCTTTTGCAGGATTGATTACTGTAATATTATCTTCTTTTTTATTGGTAACAGTTACAGTATTGCTGAATGTTTTTCTGCCGTCAGCATAGTGTAGTACAACTCTGTAATATAGTTTTAAAGAACTTAAGCTATTATCTGTATAGCTATACTGGGTCAAACTTGTATTATTTTGTTTTGCTTTGATTATGGATAATGATTGAAATGCAATTCCATCGGTAGATTTTTGAATTTCATATTGATTGACTTCATTGCTTTCATCAGTTACATTCCAACCCAATACAATTCCAGCACTGGTTTTCATAGCATTTAAATTACCTAATTTAATAGGCATGATAATAGCTGAACTAGTTGGAGTAAATGTGATGCCTCTTAATGCAGCATTTGCGGATGTTTCAGTATAAACAGTTGTTGATGTAACTGGACTTGGGTTGTTAGTATTTGCAATTACATCGGTCCATTTTTCTATTGTATTTGAAAATAACACATAAACATCTGCATTGTTTGGGTTATTATTGAAATCTATAACAAAAGATCTTGGTGAAGCAGTAGCAGAAAATAAACTGTATCTCCATGTCCAGGTACCTGATACCAACTGCCATTTTTCAACTCCTTTAGTACTGGCTCCTGTACCTTGGTTAAGTATATAAAGTGTTTGTCCGTCCGGAGTAAAAAAGAAACTGACGAAGTTTGTAGATCTAGGGGTTAAAATTTTAACTGTGTCATTATTTGGAACTGATGTTGTAACTGGCATTGGAGTGTTTAATTTGTATAATCCCACTAACAATCCAGGATCTGATCCCGTAACAGCAGGTATGTTTTGACCTCCAAAATATAGCACATTATTTTTTGCTCTTACTGCTCTTGTGTTGGGAGTTTTATGAATTTGAACGGGAGCGTTTTGGTTCCAATCGGTAAAATACCATATACCACCCTGAGTTGCTGTGCTAGAACTTGTACTACCACCAGCTAAATAAAATTGTGTACCATCTAAACTATATGCAGAGCGAATATTTGCTCCATTATAAGAGTCGGAACTTCCAGTAAGAACTTGTGTTGAACTACTATCGGGTAATTCAAAAGCTTTGTAATAAGTATTTGAAGACAATCTTCCTACAACTCTCCCAATAGAATTTGTTGTATTTGAAGTAGTACCACCTTCGTTTTGGTTATAACCAACAAAGGTTACATATTGTCCATTTTCTGATAACGTAAGCTGGCAATCTGTAGATAGTGTTCCTAATGTAGTAATAGGCGTGGCTCCATTGTTATTAGTTGATGGTAAATCAAAAGTTCTTACTACAGTACCATTTGATTTATTAATTTCAACCATCGTATACTTTTGAGCAGCGGTTGTATTGGTAACATCAAATCTTGTAACAAGTAAATTGCCCGATGTGAATGGGGTTGATGATAACACTTGTGCAAAAGCGGAAGATGTACCTACCAAAAAAGCAATTGCGATTATAATTTTTTTCATGATTTACTATTTAGTCTTTTGATTTCAATTTTAAGAATATGAAAATAATATTTTAAAATTAAAATCCGGGATTCTGTACCATATTTGGATTGTTTTGTACCTGGGAAACCGGAATTGGTAAAATCGTTCTATTGTAATAATTGCTTGTAGTAGATGTATATTGAATTAATCTGGATGAACCATTCCCAGCAGTATTAATTTTTACATAATTCGTTCTGGTTCTGTTCAGGTCAAACAATCGTTGTCCCTCCAATGCAAATTCTTTTCTTCTTTCAACAACAATACTGTCTACATAAGCAGTTGCTCTGATAGCACCCATTGGAAGCGTGGTTGCTAATGAGGCTAAATAGGGTCTTGTTGTGGTTGCAGTATCTCTCGACTTTCTGATTAAGTTTACATCAGTCATTGAGTTAGTCAATGCAGCTGCATCATTATTTAGCACAGCTAATCTTGCCAATGCTTCTCCACGCGTAAGGTACATTTCTGCAAAACGCAAAACTTTGATGTTTTCAAAATAAGTGGTGATGTTTACATATTTGGTGCAAAGAGGAACATTCGATTCACCCCCCAGAGAATTTCTATTGCCTAATGCTACAAATCTGCGTCTGATATCTGTAGCACTGTATGTTTCATACAAACCTCTGAATGTACTCAATGTGATTGTGCCGGTTGTATTATTCATGGATTGTCTGGTTCCTAACAATTCTCCATAACCCAGCTGGCTAGATAAATATGCATACGAATCTGTTCCGGCATTGTCATTAGAGTTGTTGGATACTTCAAAAATGGATTCGCTGTTATTCTGTGTAACAAAATCCTGTGGCATGGTGCTATATCCAAACAGAGCGTACTTTCCGGAGTTGATTACTTCTGTTGCGGCAGCAAGGGCTGTTGTCCAGTCTTGTTTGAAAACGGCAATTCTTGCTCTTAGAGCCAATACAGAAAATTTATTAAGTCTTATTTTGAATAAGGTGCTGTTTTCAACTCCATTGTACAGAACGCCACCATTTGCAGGTAATCTGCTCAAGGCCGAAGAGATATCTGAATCAATTTGTGCATACACTTCGGCAGCGGTATTTCTTGCAGGGTAAACTATTTCATTTATGTTGGTAACTGGTTTTAGTACCAATGGTACACATAAATGCGAACCATCTGTTGTAAAATTCAATGGACGACTGAAAAATTTTGCTAAATCGAAATAAGCCAAGGCCCTTACTGCATAGGCCTCTCCAATCACCTGTGATAATTCAGCTTGTTCAGATGGCGTAACTAAAGCGTTTACTTTGTTTTCATTGGCAATGATATTATTGGCATTGGTAACAACTCTGTAAATCTGGCTCCACATCCTGCTTACATTGAGGTCAGTAGCAGTGTGCGTCATTGTATTCATACCTGTATAACGATTGCCTGATTTCACACTTCTTGTTGCATTATCCGATAAAATTTCCGGTATAACCATTGCGTCTCTTCCATAGTAACTGTAAGATTGCATCAATGAATACAATCCGTTTACTGCGGCACGTGTAGAACTAAGACTAGTAAAAATATCTTCAGTAAATACACTTTGTTGTGGCTTTAAGTCTAAAAAATCTTTGTTGCAACTACTGAAGAATGATGCCGCTATGATAGTTAAAGTGAATATTTTGATTTTCATAAAAAACATTTAAAAGTTGAAAGAATTAAAAGTTGATATCTACTCCAAATAAGAATGTACTGAATATTGGTGGTCTTTGAGACATTACTCCGTCAATAGTTACTTCAGGATCAGTATTGAAGCGTTTATCTTTTATGTAAGTAAATAAATTCTGACCTCTCAGATATATTCTGGCATTATTCAATTTTGCCTTTGCAATGAAACTTTTTGGCAGGTTATAGGATAAGCTTACATCTCTTAATCGTATATAACTTCCGTCATATAAAAAGCGACTGCTTTCATAGCTTCCAGCTGATGATTGTGTACCTAGGTAAACAGGTTTTGGAACATCTGTGATTTGACCAGGAGTGGTCCACCTTCTTTCATATTCATATCTGCTCAATCCGTTACTTTGATCAGAGAAGCCTAAGTTGGCATCGGTTTTTTGCAGATAGCCATTTTCATCATAAATAGTATTGCCCCAGAAAACATAAATCTGGAAACTTAATTTAAAATCTTTGTAAGAAAAGTTATTGGTTATACCACCATAAAACTTAGGGATAGCACTTCCATATGCAATTCTTGGTAGAGCTGTGGTAAATGCATTCGTTGTAGTGTCTTTAGTGTTTCTTGCATACCACAATGCTTCACCATTTGCTGGGTTTACACCTGCATAACCACGTTGATAGTGGGTGTAAAAATCGTTTCCTACACCACGCAAATAAGCACCACTTGTTGCATATGCAGAATCAATTTGTGTGATAACATTTTTGTATTGAGAGAAGTTCAAATCTGTTGTCCACTTAAATCCTTTCGCATTTTTAGGAGCAATGTTAACAGACGAGATATTAAATTCAATACCTGTATTTTTTATAGCACCATTATTAACTGTGATACTGGTTACACCATTCACACTCGGGATAGACTGATTGAACAAAAGGCTACTGCTGGTTCTAGTATACCATTCAAATGACCCCGATAATCTTCCTTTCACAATTGAGAAATCCAAACCAATATTCAGAGGAATATTTTTTTCCCAAGTAAGATTGTCGTTGGCTAATTGTGTTAAACTCATTCCTGAGGTAAAATTGTAATCTCCACCGGTTCCATAGATACCCTGCGATTCGAAGTTGTCTATACCTTGGTTTCCTGTGTAACCATAACTACCTCTCAATTTTAATTCTGTTATCCAGTTTACTTTAAAGAAAGATTCATTTGATATGTTCCATCCTGCACCTACCGACCAGAAAATGGCAGATTGGAAATTCTTAGCGAAGCGGGAGGAGCCGTCCTTACGAATGGAACCTGATAAGAGATATCGATCTTTATAAGAATAATTGGTATTGAAAAACTGGCTTAGAATTCTGTTCCCTGTTTGGGTACCGGTTGCATTGCTGATGTTTGAACCACCAGCAGGAGTTGAAGTTCCGGGGGCAATACCATTTACATTAACGGTAATATCTTGATCATTTCTGCTTTGAGCTTCATAACCGGCAAAAGCTTCTAAAGTATGACCATATTTGAAATCTTTCTTGTATCTTATAATATTCGTGGCAATCCAGTTAGTGATATCTTGAGTATAGTTTTCAATTGATCCACCAAGTGCAACATATAAATTTCCTACACGTGGATCATATACAATGCTTCTGAAAGCATGATTGAAATCCAATCCAAAACTACCTTCATAGGTGAGCCCTTCTGCTATTTTATATTTGGTGGATAGGTTGGTGGCAATATTGTATGTTTTCGCATTTCTTTTAGTTGTTTCAATTACAGCAACTGGGTTGTAACCGCTATTATATCCTAATTCATAAGTACCATCAGCTTTGTAAACCGGTAACCAGGGCGCTAATCGGTACATGGCACGAACCGGATTTCCAAAAAAACTGCCGCCTAAGAAATTGCTGGTGGTTTGAAAACTTCCACTAAAGCCACCTTTAACAGACCACCTCTTGGTAATTTGATTGGAAAGGTTTAGGCGAAATGTTGATTTATCATAATTAATTCCTTTGGTAGGTGCTTCCGATTTGTAGTAACTACCAGACATATAGTAAGTTGATTTTTCATTACCACCACTAATGTTTAAGTTATATTGAGAATAAGTACCTTGTCTGAGTATTTCTTTAAACCAATCTGTGTCTATTGTTGTATCAATACCATTTGCAACTAACTGGGCATTGTATGTTGATAACGAATTGCCTGCATTTACCCAGCCTTCTCTGTAATACTGAACGTATTGTTGGGTGTTTAAAGTTTTTTGTTCGTCTCTAATTGTGTAGTTATTAAAACCTTGTTGGTAAGTGAAGCTCACTTTTGATTTACCTGCTTTACCGCTTTTGGTTGTTATCAACACAACACCATTCGCAGCTCTTGAACCATATAAAGAAGTTGCAGAAGCATCTTTTAAGATGGTCATGCTTTCAATATCATTCCCATTCAAACCTGAAATTGTATTACTTCCCAATCCTGAAATATCACCACTCACAACAGGGATCCCATCAATGACATATAATGGTGTTGCTGAAGCAAGTATAGAACCAATTCCACGAACCCTGATATTGGGTTGTGAGCCTGGTTGACCTGAGCCGTTAGTTGATTGCACACCCGCAATATTACCTTGGATACTTTCCTGTACAGATGCATTGGGCGAAC
>CANGTN010000083.1 GCA_947456805.1 Chitinophagaceae bacterium
GCTGATGTCTAGCGGTTTTTTATATATCGCATCAAAATCAGTGGCATCATGAGCTGCCACATTGTGAAGTATAAAATCATTGCCATTGCTCATGGTAAAATGGATATTACTCTTGGTGTACCATTCTGTATTATAACCCCATTGTATATACATCCCTTTGAAAAAATGCTCCTTCTTAGGTGCATTTTGAGTAAAGCCTGATAGTGTAATTAATGAAAAGAATAGTATTATAAAAATTGATCGCATACGATTTGGTTGCTGATTGTTCAGCAAAGATGAAGTGCAATTTTTGTAAAAATTTATTTATTTACAAGTAGAGGCAATTTCATTGTCAATAGTAGCTTTCAAATCTAGATATAATTTAGCTTTCACTTCACCCAGGTAGTTTTTTACAAAAAATATGCAACTGTAGCCTCTACAAATATCTACAAGAGGCCATGTGCCAAATATTCCCGGACAACTTACTACAGTTGTTTTTCCGTTGGCGTCTTTTTCCTGAATCCATTCACCTAAACCATAATCAAAACCTGTTGCCGCTGCTGGTGTAAATGCAATCATATTGCTTGTCATTTGTGGTGTTTGCATCATTTCAATACTTGCTTCACTTAATATTCGTTTGCCATTGAACATGCCCTTGTTTAAAATCATAGTCAAGAAATTGGTATAATCTGCAGCCGTACTAAATGCGCCACCACTAGGGTTTACACATCTATTATTTAATGGAGTGAAATTAGTATTTCGCATATTTAATGGTCTCAATAATCTTAAATTCATCAACTGTTCAAAATTCTTTTTTGCAATAATTTCAACTACTCTTGCAGCAATATTTAAACCAATATAACCATAATAAAAATCGGTTCCTGCATTAGCACGGATTTCTTTTTTAGCATAATCATTAACTTCTTCATCAAGTGTTTCATATTTGCCACCATCTAAAATTGCTGCCAATCCTTTTTTATTTTCAATACCTGTTAAGTGGGCTAAACAATGACGGATGGTAATATACTTCTTACCATACTTTGCATAGATAGGTAGGTAGTCAGCAATTTTTGTATCTAACGAAAGTTTGCCTTCATCAATAAATTGCATTACCAATGCAGCAGTCAGCCATTTGCTTGCACTTGCAATTGGGGCTTGTGTTTTTTCATCAAACTCTCCAATCTTTTTTGTATGAATAATTTTTCCATCTTTATAAATCATTGCCACAATATTATTACCTAGTTCTTTTTTATTCGTTTCTAATTTGGCATCCAACTCCTTAAAATTATATTGGGCATTTGAAAACTGAAATAGTAGCATGAAAACCAATGTATAACTGACTTTGCAGCAGATTGAGGTAATTTTTTCTGACATCATTGCGTATATTTTTTATTGGATTAGAGTTTGCAATTTACGATTTATGTTATTGATAAATTAGTTTGATTTATCCTACATTAATTATGAATTGGTTGAAATTAATTCTTGTAAAATAGTATGATACAGATTAGGGAAAAATATGTTTCATAGTACAATTAGGAATACCCAAAAAAATGATATTTAAGTTAATAAAAAAAAATTGTTATGAATTTGAACAACTACACCATTAAAGCACAGGAAACAATACAAGCTGCTCAGCAAATTGCATTTAATAATTCCAATCCAAATATTGAGACGAATCATTTGCTCAAAGCAATGTTGTCTGACAAGGATAGTTCTGTAGAATATTTATTGAAAAAAAATAATGTAAATATTGGTTTTGTTGAAACAAAATTGGATGAATCCATTCAACGATTACCCAAAACATCGGGTGGCGAACCCGCACAGGCATTGGGCAGAGATGCCAATAATTGTTTATTAAAATCAAATGCATCTATCAAGCAATTTGGTGATGAATTTGTAAGTGTTGAACATTTATTAATTGGCTTACTTGCAGTTAATGATGAAGTAAGTAAAACATTAAAGGATGCCGGTCTTACAGAAAAAGGATTGGTTGCTGCAATTAAAGATTTACGCAAAGGAAGTACCGTGAAAAGTGCTACACAAAGTAATCAATACAACAATTTGCAGAAGTATGCAAAGAATTTAAATGAAATGGCAGGTACAGGAAAATTAGATCCTGTAATTGGCAGAGATGAAGAGATACGCAGAACGCTTCATATATTATCAAGAAGAAGTAAAAACAATCCAATTTTAGTAGGCGAACCGGGTGTGGGTAAAACAGCCATTGCAGAAGGTTTGGCAATGCGAATTGTGAATGGTGATGTGCCCGAAAATTTGAAGAGTAAAATAATTTTTGCTTTGGATATGGGCTTGTTGATTGCAGGTGCAAAATATAAAGGAGAGTTTGAAGAAAGATTGAAAGGCGTTGTGAAAGAAGTGGCAGAAAGTGAAGGAGAAATTTTATTATTTATAGATGAAATACACACTTTAATTGGTGCAGGTGGCGGTGAAGGTGCAATGGATGCAGCCAATATTTTAAAGCCTGCTTTGGCTCGTGGAGAATTAAGGGCAATTGGCGCAACTACATTAAATGAGTATCAAAAATATTTTGAAAAAGACAAAGCATTGGAACGTCGTTTTCAAAAAGTGATTATTGATGAACCAAATATTGAGGATGCAGTTTCTATTCTTCGGGGGATAAAAGACAAATACGAAACACATCATCATGTACGTATTAAAGATGAGGCAATTATTGCTGCTGTTGAATTATCCAATCGCTATATTACGGATCGTTTTTTACCGGATAAAGCAATTGATTTAATTGATGAAAGTGCGGCTAAGCTTAGGTTAGAGATGAATTCTATGCCCGAAGAACTGGATAAATTAGAACGACAAATCAGGCAATTAGAAATTGAAAGAGAAGCAATCAAAAGAGAAAATGACGAAGAAAAACTGAAAGATTTATCGAGAGAAATTTCAGTGATGAGTGTAGAACGTGATACACTCAAAGCTAAGTGGAAACAAGAAAAAGATATTGTTGAAAAAATTCAAAATGCTAAAGCCGATATAGAAAGTTTAAAGTTAGCAGCAGAACGAGCAGAACGTGATGGTGACTTTGGAAAGGTTGCAGAAATTCGTTATGGTAGAATTAAAGAAGATGAAAAGTTAATTGAAGCATTGAGTGTGGATCTTTCTTTATTAAGTGAAAAAAGATTATTGAAAGAAGAAGTGGATGCTGATGATATTGCAGAAGCAGTTGCAAAAGCTACTGGAATTCCGGTGCAGAAAATGGTACAAAGTGATCGTGAAAAATTATTGAATTTAGAAGAAGAATTACACAACAGAGTTGTAGGTCAGGATGAAGCAATAACAGCTGTTTCCGATGCTATTCGCAGAAGTAGGGCAGGTTTACAAGATCCTAAAAAACCAATTGGTAGTTTTATCTTTTTGGGTACAACCGGAGTGGGTAAAACAGAATTGGCAAAAGCATTGGCAGATTATTTGTTTGATGATGAAAGTATGATGACGAGGATTGATATGAGTGAATATCAGGAGAAACATACCGTAAGCAGATTAATTGGCGCACCTCCAGGATATGTTGGTTATGAAGAAGGTGGTCAATTAACTGAAGCAGTTCGCCGAAAGCCTTATAGCGTAGTGCTTTTAGACGAAATAGAAAAAGCTCATCCAGATGTTTGGAATATTTTATTACAAGTGTTGGATGATGGAAGATTAACAGATAATAAAGGTAGAATTGTGAACTTCAAAAACACCATCATCATCATGACAAGCAATATTGGAAGTCACTTAATTCAAGAGGCATTTGAAGGGGTTGATGAAAATAATATTGATGAAGCTGTTTCTAAATCACAAGTAGAAGTAATGGCATTGTTGAAACAAACAATTCGTCCTGAGTTTTTAAACAGGGTGGATGAAGTAATTATGTTTCAACCTTTAATGAAAAAGCAAATTAAAGGCATCATTAATATTCAGTTGAAATCATTACAGCATTTGGTTGTAACCAATGGCATCACATTAAAATTCAGCGATTATTTATTAGATTTTTTAAGTGAAAATGGATATGATATTCAATTTGGTGCAAGACCTTTGAAAAGATTGATTCAAAAAGAAATTGTAAATGGCTTGAGCAAAAAAATATTGGAAGGCTCAATTGATAAAACAAAACCGGTTTTAGTTGATGTGTTTGATGGGGTAGTAGTGTTTAGAAATGAAGCTTAATTAAACTTCACTTCAAAAACTTTTGGATAATATTTACCTGTAATAAAAAATCTTTTTCCAACAGGGTCGTAGGCTATTCCATTGAATACATCCACTTTTTCTGTGTTAACATCAGATGCATATTTGGTAAGCAAGTCGTCAAAATTAGCTTCGGCAATAACTTTGCCTGAGGTTGTATCAATTTTTACAATTTTTTTTGTTGTCCATAAATTGGCATACAAAAATCCATCTACCAATTCAAGTTCATTAATGTTTGAAAGCGGTCCATAATTATTTGAAACTGTTATTGTTTTTGTTACAGCAAAATTTTCCGGATTTCTAAAAAAAATGGAGCTGCTTCCGTTACTCATAATAAGTTGTTTGCCATCATTTGTAAGTCCCCAGCCTTCGCCATCATAAGTAAATTCTTTAAGTTTTGTAAATGTTGCAGCATCATACAAAAAGCACTTTTGCTCTTTGTAAGTCATTTGATAAATTTTATCGTTAAGCAAGGTAATACCTTCACCAAAAAATTGTTTATCTAACGAAATTTCTTTAACTGGTTTTCCTGTTTTTAAATCAACTTTAAGCAATTTGCTTTTGCCTGAATAGCTTGGGTCTCCTGTGCCTTCATATAAAAATCCATTTCGCCATTCAAAACCTTCGGTAAATGAACTTGGATCATGTGGGTAGCTTGCTGTAACGGTATAAATGAGTTGTTTTGGTTCGTTGCTGATAGCATTCCCTTTGCTTTCTGCAGTATTATTATTACAGGCTGTTACTATTGAAAAAATGGATATTAATACTGCGAAATAAAATGTAATTTTCATGAAGTGTTGAATTGAATATTTATTGAAACAAAGTAAAAATATAGAAACAATTCTTTCTATATTACTTCGAGTTTCTAAAATCAAAGTTGCTTTAAAAGTGAATTGGAAGATTTAAAAATTGTTTTAGAAATGTTATATTTTTTTATCTTCTTGAATTGATTATTTTTTGAAACCGATTTTTTGTGTTATTGTTAGATTAATTACATCTATATGTTCATATATTGAGGTCAAATTTCTTTCAACATATTGGTACATGTAATTCAAAGCAAAATTCAGGTTTTTTGAAAACTGAATTATTGAAATTTGTTTACAACTATTCAAGGTTCTTAATCCCACATCAGAGAAAAGAATAAATATATTGGAAATTGCAGTTTAATTGAAAACAATAAAATCTGTAATTAATTAGTAATAGTCAGTTTTTTTATGATTTCAAAATTTGTATTCCAATTAATTGGCAAAGTAACCAAAAAAAAATTTGTCTTTTTTTATTGTAAATAGAATTTATTGCTTTAACCTTGCAAATTAAAGTCTGAAATTATTCAGACTGTTGTTTTAAATGATTTTTTTTAAACATTAAATCAATCATCAATTACAATACAACCTTTATGAAAAAACTGTTTACACTCACTTTACTCCTATCATCTGTATCATTGGTGAATGCTCAACTTTCAGTGGCTTCAGGTACTACCTTATTTGTTACCAATGCCAATGATTTATCAGCTCAAGATAACATCGACAACAACGGAACTATCACTAATCTAACCATAAGTGGTTCAAACGCACTGAACATCACTGGTGTAGGTACCATCAACAACTTGGTTGTAAATAAAGCCTCTGGTACTGCTACTTGTGCTAGTGGAATGCAAACTATCACCGGTACTTATACACCTACAGCAGGGGTATTGGCAGCAGGTGGTTATTTAAAGCTAAAAAGTGATGCTACCGGTACTGCAAGAATAGGTAGTGGTAGTTCAAGTGGCGGTTATATTACTGGTAATGTAATAGTGGAGAGATACATACCTGGAGGTAATAGAAAATTCCGTTTCTTAGGTCATCCCTTTACATCAATGAATATTTCTGAGCTTACAGATAATATAGATATTACAGGTACTATCACAGGCACCAATGCCAATGCATTTACTGCTACTCAAACTAATAATCCTTCTGCTTTTACATTTACAGAAGCTAATGGAAATGGGGCTGCATTTGATGCCGGATGGACCCCAGTTACAAGTGGTAGCGCAGCAACTACACTTACACAAGGGCAAGGATTAAGGGTATTAGTAAGAGGGGCTAAAGGTCAAACAGGTTCACTAACAGGCGGTCAATATACCCCTGATGCAGTCACTATTGATATGGCAGGTAATTTGAGACAAGGAGACTTTACACAAAGCTTAAATTATACCGATGCAACAAAAGGTTGGAATTTGATATGTAATCCTTATGCTTCTAACATTGACTGGGATTTATTAAGAACTTCAAATCTCACCAATGTGAATGATGCAATATACACCTATCGCCCATCTTTTAACAATGGTACTTATGCTAGCTATATTAATGGAAGTGCTACTAACGGCGGTAACGATATCATTGAATCTGGTAGTGCATTTTTTGTAAGAGCCAATGCAGCGGGGGCTTCCATCAATTGGCAGGAAGTAGACAAAACATCTCTTACGCCAACTAATACTATGTTCAGAAATGCACAAAATATTACCAACAGAATGATGCTACATTTAAAATATGATAGCACACAATACACTGATGAGGTAGTATTAAGATTTGGAGACGACAAAACTGCCACTGATAACTTTGATGCGAAATTAGATGCAGAAAACCTAGCTGGTAGCGGTCATGATTTGTTTGTAAAGGACAATAACAGTAATACTTATAGCATTTATCACGGTAGTGAATTGGCAAACTGGCTAACTGAAAATAGAACTATTCAATTGGGTATTACAACTAAAATAAAAGGTAACTATACTATTGGCGCTACAATACTTAATGATTTTACAAATGGTAATAAAGCATGGTTAAAAGATGCATTCACCAATACATTAACTGAAATTACAGCTGGAATGAATTATGGTTTTGCAGTAACTAACGATGTAGCTACACAAAGTAATAGCAGATTTAGTATATTATTCAACCCTAAAGAAAAGATAGCACCAACTATTCACTCATTGACTGTAAAAGTTAGTCCTAACCCTGCAAAAGGATTCCTACAGTTAAGTTACAGCCAATCTGATATGTTGAATACTACAATTACAATCAGCAATGCAGAAGGTAAAAATGTACAATCAAAAAATTTAGGAAAGGTACAATATGGCATAGAAAAAATAAATATCAGCAACCTTAGTGCAGGAATTTATTTTGTTCAATTTAACAATGGAGTTGAAATTAAAACAGAAAAAATAATCATCGAGTAATTGATAAAGAAGTCTAGGGAGTTTAAAAGCTTAAAAAACTCCCTAATCACTTCAATTTTTTGAACTTTTTAAATTAATAAAATGAAATTTAATAAAATACAAATTATAACGCTTGGTTTACTTGTTTTAGTTTTAGTTTTCCCAACCTTGAGCAATGCTCAGCCAGGTTTTGATGATACTGTGAATGATGTGCCTGTAGACGGAGGTTTGAGCTTATTAGTAGCAGCCGGCGTAGGCTATGGTGCAAAGAAGTTGAGGAAGAAGAATTAAGTGATAATTTGTAAAATTGAGTTTGTCTAATTCAGACGAACAACTTTGCAACTTTGTAAACCTTATTTACTTAAAAAATAATAACATAAAAGCAGTCTATCTAATAGGTTGCTTTTTTTAATTTATTCTAAATTAGAGATTCAATTTAAATAACGGATAAAGTATGCAATACTTTTATTTTTCGGTTATTTAAATATAGATAATACCCTTGCTCTTTCATCAGCTTATATATTATATTCGCCTTTCAGTTTTCTAC
>CANGTN010000084.1 GCA_947456805.1 Chitinophagaceae bacterium
ACTTCACATTCATTAGGTTTACTCATTGCTGCGGCATGAATAATAAAATGTGGTTGATACTTATGTAAAACAAGGTTTACAGCTTGCTCATTTGTCAACTCTAAATTAACATATTGAATTGTTGGATAATTTGTAAACACAGAATTACTACGACCCGAAGCAATTACTTCATAATTAAGATTGGCTAAAAAAGTTACAAGATGCTGACCCAAAAAACCATTAGCACCCGTAATAAAAATTTTCATTCAGCAAGTTAACAAAAACATCATCTTAAATTAAATTAAAAACATTTAAATTCGCAACTTGCTTTGCTAACCATAGATTCTTATAATTGTAATTGTATCCCCACTTACAAATTAAATCATAATTGAACTATTGTTATCAATGATAATTGTTATCAAACATTTGTTTGAATACAAAAAAAACAAAATATGGAAAAGAAAGTTACAAATATTGGTGTACTTACCTCAGGCGGTGATAGTCCTGGCATGAATGCAGCAGTAAGAGCAGTTGTTAGGACAGGTTTATTCCATGGATTAAGAGTATATGGAATTATGAGAGGATATGCAGGCATGATTGATGATGATATTAAAGAAATGGATGGGAGAAGTGTTGCAAACATTATCCAACGCGGCGGTACTATTCTAAAAACTGCACGCAGCAAAGATTTCATGGAATTTGAAGGCAGACAAAAAGCTTTTGCCAATTTACAAAAACGAAATATTGACGGATTGGTAATCATAGGTGGTGATGGCAGTTTTAGAGGTGCTCAAACGTTTAGTAATGAATTTGATATACCTTGTATTGGTTTGCCCGGAACAATTGATAAAGACATTTCAGGAAGTGATACTACAATTGGATTTGATACTGCTGTTAACACTGCAGTTCAAGCAATTGATAAGATAAGAGATACGATGGACGCACATGACAGGCTTTTCATTGTAGAAGTTATGGGCCGAGATGCAGGATATATTGCATTGCACAGTGGTATTGCAACAGGAGCTGAAAATATTTTAATTCCTGAGACTAAAACAGACATGGCCGGCATGATTGAAAGCCTTACAGAAAAAGAAAAAAGAAAAAAACTTGTTAATCTAATTGTAGTAGCCGAAGGTGATGAGTTTGGCGGTGCTGCAGAAGTAGCAAAATATGTAAAAGAAAAACTTCCTACGGCAGATGTTAGAGTTTGTGTGTTGGGTCATATCCAAAGAGGCGGCTCTCCTACTTGTGAGGACAGATTGGTAGCAAGCCACATGGGATATTATGCAGTTGAAAGTTTGATAATGGGAAGAAAAAATATGATGGTAGGAGTAATCAACAATAAAATTCATTATACACCATTGGACAAAGCTGTAAAAGAGAAACAAAAAATTGGTCAGGAGTGGATGAAAATTGTAAAAATATTGGCTTCCTAAAAATAATCAAATTCAAAAAAAATAAAACCCATTTACAAGAATCATGAGTAAAAATATTTCAAAGTATCTGCATCAGCAAATGGATAAAGAAGCGGGCATTAATCACGTTGCACACAAAACCAAAATTGTAGCAACAGTAGGCCCTGCATGCGATAGCTACGATCAATTATTGGCATTGGTAAAAGCTGGTGTAAATGTATTCAGATTAAATTTTTCACATGGTTCTCACGAAGACAAAGGAAAAATTATTGAACATATCAGAAGCATCAATAAAACAGAACCTTACAATATTTCAATTCTTGCAGATTTACAAGGTCCTAAACTTCGTGTTGGAGAAATTGAAAACAATGCATTACCTGTTGTAGAAGGTGATATCTTAACTTTTACAAATGAAAAATGTGTTGGCACCCTAGAAAAAATATATGTAAGCTATCCCAATCTTTCAGAAGATGTAGAGGTGGGTAATGTTATCATGATTGATGATGGAAAAATTGAAGTGAAAGTTATAGAAATTACCAAAGAAAAAAATGTAAAAGTTGTTGTTACTTTAGGTGGATTGATTTCATCAAAAAAAGGCATCAACTTGCCTGATACAAAAATTTCTTTACCAGCACTTACGGAAAAAGATTTAATAGACTTAGCATTTATTATTGAACAAAAATGTGACTGGGTTGCATTGAGTTTTGTCAGAAGTGTAGATGATATTATTTTACTGCGTAAAAAATTAAACGAAAAAGAAAGCAAAACTAAAATCATTGCTAAAATTGAAAAGCCTGAAGCACTTGTTAATATAAGAGACATCATTATAGAAAGTGATGCAATAATGATAGCTCGCGGTGATTTAGGCGTTGAGCTGCCGGTTGAAAAAATACCTTTAATCCAACGTAATTTAATCAGAAAATGTATTCACCGTGCAAAGCCTGTAATTGTTGCTACGCAAATGATGGAAAGTATGATTGACCGTGTAAAGCCAAACAGAAGTGAAATTACAGACGTTGCAAATGCTGTGTTGGAGGGCGCTGATGCAGTTATGTTAAGTGGCGAAACTGCGGCAGGCAACCACCCTGCTTTGGTTGTAGAAACAATGCGTAAAATTATTCTTCAGGTAGAACATACAGAATACAGATACAACAGAGAAGAAGATTTAAAACCTCAGTCACATTCTCCATCATTTATTAGTGATGCAGTTTGTTACAATGCTTGTAAAATTGCCCGTGATTTAAAAGCGGATGCATTGATTGGCATGACACAAAGTGGATACACAGGATTCATGTTGAGTAGTTACAGACCAAAATCTCCATTATTTATTTTCTCTAAAGAGAAAGCTTTAATCAATCAGTTGAGTCTTAGTTGGGGTGTTCGTGCATTTTATTACAACGAAGAAGAGAGTGTTGACGATATTATCTCTGATCAAATTAACATTCTGAAAGAGAGAGGATTCATTGAAAAAGATCATGTGGTAATCAACACTGGCAGCACTCCCGTAGATCAACATTTACCAACCAATATGATAAAAGTTACCAAGGTTGATTAAATACCAATAACCACATTGAATAAAGCCTGAAGTTGATACTAATTTCAGGCTTTATTTTTGATCACTTTTCCGATAATATTTTTCAATAAATAAACAATTGCAGCATGAAAAGATTAATTATCCTTCTTTCATTTTTTTATTTGGTGAAAGTTCATTCACAAAGTATCTCTATTATACCTCAACCAGTAAAAATAGTAAAGCAAAAAGGGAATTTTATACTTTCTGATCAAACAGTTATTGTCGCAGTCGACTCAAACACTAACAGTTCTATTCAATTCTTGAATAACTATTTAAAAAGCCATTATGGATTCAATCTGAAAAAAGTAAAAAAAGCAACAAAAAACTATATACAGTTTAACTTAAATATTACTGTAAAAAAAGCAAAAAACGACAACCAATATAAATTAGAAATAACTCCCCAAAAAATCAACATTGAAAGCAGCAGCCCATCGGCAATATTTTATGCAATCCAATCATTAATACAATTATTTCCGGTCTCAAAAGAAAATCTATCTATTAATTCATTGACAATTGCATGTTGTGAAATTGAAGATTATCCAAGATTCAGTTACAGAGGAATGCATCTAGACGTGAGCAGACATTTCTTTCCGATTAGTTACATCAAAAAATACATAGACTATATCGCCTTACATAAAATGAATTATTTTCATTGGCATTTAACTGATGATCAGGGATGGAGGATTGAAATAAAAAAATATCCCAAACTCACTGAAATTGGGGCATGGAGAAAAGGAACAATCATTGGTCGCTTTCCAGGAAAAGGCAATGACAACACCAGACATGGAGGCTACTACACACAGGAAGAAATCAAAGAAATTGTACAATACGCAGCAGATAGATTTATTACTGTTGTACCCGAGATTGAAATGCCCGGACACAGTATGGCCGTTTTGGCTGCATACCCCGAACTTAGCACCACACCTAACGTTCAGCCAAATGTTCCAATGACTTGGGGATTAAACGGAGTAGAAAACAACGTATTTGCACCAAGCGAAAAATCCTTTACATTTTTAGAAAATGTACTCACAGAAGTAATGAGTTTATTCCCAGGTAATATGATTCATATTGGCGGTGATGAATGCAGTAAAATATGGTGGAAGAAGGATTCTTTATCACAACAATTAATGCGTGAAAAAGGATTAAAAAATGAAGATGAATTGCAAAGTTATTTTATACAAAGAATTGAAAAATTTGTAAACAGCCGTGGCAAAACAATTATTGGCTGGGATGAAATTTTAGAAGGCGGTCTTGCCCCAAATGCAGCAGTAATGAGCTGGACAGGAGAACAAGGCGGTATTCATGCAGCTAAAGAAAAACACAATGTAGTAATGACACCCGGAGGCTGGTGTTATTTTGACCATAGCCAAACAAAAAATGAAGACAGTGTTACAATTGGCAGTTATCTTCCTTTAGAGAAAGTATATGGCTACGAACCAATACCGGCAAGCCTTACAAAAGATGAAGCAAAATATATTCTGGGTGCTCAGGGAAATGTCTGGACAGAATACATGGCCTACCCAAGCAAAATTGAATACATGATTTTTCCTAGAATGAGTGCTTTAAGCGAAGTACTGTGGAGTCCGAAAGAATTACGCAACTGGGAAAATTTCGAGTCCAAATTACCCACACAACTTAAACGATACGAACTATGGAAAGCCAACTACAGCAAGGCATATTTCGATTTACAAACTTTCATTATTCCCAATGAAAATAATGAAGGAGTATCTTTAAAACTTTCCTCTAATCAAAAAAATGCTGCAATTTATTATTCAGCAAATACAAGTGAGAATATCCAATATTCAATGCCTGTGATGATTAAAAAAAATACATCAATTCAATCATTTCAAAAAATAGAAAATGAAATTTTTAGTCCGATAAATTTAAACTTCAATATTAATAAAGCCACAGGTAAAAAGATTAGTTCCAACATTGCACCATCCGGCTCCTATCCCGGTAATGGTGGATTATTCAGCATTATAAACGGAGTAAAAAGTGAGAAAGGTTTTAATTCATCTGAATGGTGTGGCTGGGTTGCAAAAGATGTAACAATAACCATTGACTTAGGAAATGAAACTGAAATTCATCAGATAGCAATCAATATTTTAGACCAAAAAAGCAGTTGGATTCATCCTCCAAATATTCAAGGAATATCAATTTCAAATGATGGATTAAATTTTGTAGAAATCAATGATGGTAATACTTTCAACAGATTGAAGGATAATTTAATCAGAACAATTGAATATAGTTTTTCAGAAAGAAAAGCTAAGTTTCTAAAAATCAAATTATCATCACAATCAAAAATTGCAGAAGGATTCCCGGGTGCGGGAAAAGCAGCCTGGATGTTTGTTGACGAAATTGAAGTGAATTAATTGATACAGCACCATCTAGCAATATCATTTACATTTGCAGCGACTACAAACCCGAACTATCGTGTTGCAGCAATGCAACAAGGAAAGTCTGGACAGCAAAGAGTAACCTACCAGTGAATAGCTGGCTGTACGTTAGTACAAGAGATAGTGCCACAGAAAATAACCGTTTTGCTTTTGCAGAATAAGGGTGAAAATGTGAGGTAAGAGCTCACAATGTAATATAGTAATGTATTACATGGGTAAACCTTAGGTGCTGTAATGCCACGTATAGTATCGTTTTAAGAGCTACTCGCTCAAGATACAGGGTAGGCAGCAAGATGGCAACAGTAATGTTGCTACAAGATAAATGATAGTTTAGAAACAGAATCCGGCTTATGAGGTTTGTAGTTTTTCCATTATTAAAATTGTATTAAATCATATTTCTAACTCTGAAATATGATTTTTTATTTCTAAAATTATTAGTAACCAAAGTCATTTTTTTGGCTGATGATCATCATTTAAAAAAATAAATTCCTCCTGTTATTTTGCATTAGCAATTGGGAAATAAAGAGACACTGAAACTATCATTTTGAAATTTAAAAAAAAATTATAAGACGGTAAATCTCCTATTAAAAAAATAACCAATACTACTACATGAAAAAAATTATACTTGCTTTTGACGGAACTCATTTTTCAGAAGGTGCTTTTGAATTTGCCAGACAACTGAATGAAATAAATCCGGTGTTAATTACCGGTGTTTTTTTACCGCAAGCAGAAATAGCAAGTTTATGGAGTTATGCTGATGGTGCCGGTGGTTCTTACATTCCATTAATTGAAAGTGATGAATCAGATATAGTACAACAAAATGTAGCTCATTTCAAAAAATTATGCGAGGGAAATGGAATAGATTACAGAGTACACGAAGACTTTTTTGATTTTGTATTACCAGAATTAAAAAAAGAAACCAACTACGCAGATTTGTTAATCTTAGGTAGTGAAATGTTTTATAAAAACATGGGAACAGATAGTCCCAACGATTATTTAAGAGATGCTTTACAAGACTTGAAATGCCCTGTATTATTGGTTCCTGAGAAATTCGAATTCCCTCAAAATATTATATTAACATACGACGGAAGTGATGATTGTATATATGCAATCAAGCAATTTGCATATGTATTAAACGAACTTACCAATAAAGAAACAACGCTGGTGTACGTAAGTGAAGATAAAAAAGAAGATTTCCCGAATAAAATTCAAATGGAGGAGTTGGTAGCAAGACATTTTAGCAATCTTACATTACTAAAATTAGACATTAGCCCAAAATATTTTTTTAAGGATTGGCTCATCAAAAGAAAATCGTCTTTGGTAGTGAGTGGTTCATACGGACGATCAGGATTATCTCAAATATTTAAAAAGAGTTTTGTGAAAGAATTGATTTCAAGTCACCGATTACCCATATTCATAGCACATCAATAATTTTCCATATATAGTCAGGCGGTTTTGATTAAAAATGGGCTGGTTTCTACTAGCCCAGCTTTTTTTGTAACACACTCATTGTTTTCTTTGACAACAATCATATTTATACAATATATCTGTGGATATCTTTGAAATGATGTAACATTAATCTTTTCTCTTCACATTCAAATTGAAGAAATGGAAAAAATTTTATTGGTAATAGATGCAGTCAATTTTGATGTGAATGCATTTGATTTTGCATGCTATCTATCCAAAATAACACGTTCAAAATTGACTGGAGTATTTCTAGAAAATCTTGTAGGAAGTGAAAAAGTATTACAATCTAAATTGAAAAAAATTATAAACTCTACTAGTCAGAATTCAAATAATGAGTTAACTGATAAAAGAATATTAATAGAAAAAAACATCGAAATTTTTAAAGACCATTGTAATCAAAAACAAATCAAATTCAACATACACAGAGATCGTGGCGTGCCTGTAGAAGAAATAATTGAAGAAAGCAGATTTGCTGATGTTTTAGTTGTTGATGCAGAAACTTCTTTTAATAAAAAGTATGAAGGACTTCCAACTAAATTTGTAAGTTCAATTTTAAGAAAAGCGGAATGCCCCACAATCATTGCACCTGAAAATTTTGAAGCAGTAAATGAAATTATTTTCTGTTACGAAAATTCTGATTCTTCTCTATTCGCAATAAAACAATTTACTCATTTGTTTCCTCATTATAGTAATACAAAAATCACAATACTACACGTAAACGAAACCGGAATGTGGCAGGATCCTGAAAAACACAAATTAAATGAATGGTTACAAATCCATTATA
>CANGTN010000085.1 GCA_947456805.1 Chitinophagaceae bacterium
GAAAAAGATTGACTTATCAGGTGAAACAAAGGTTAAAACTAAAGATTTTTTTGCTGTATTCCCCGTAATACAAACACCCTACACAGTTGCTGATACTAACTTAAATAAAATACCGGATACTGTAAGCATTGGCGTTAAAGCAATGATTCAGTTTATTCCTGATTCAGTTATTTTAAAGATTATTAATGATAAAAAGGTAACAATTTATTCGATTGGTAAAATTCTAAAAGAGAATGAATCCTATTTGCTTGCAAATTTTGCCTTCAAAAAAAACAGCGCTTTGTATTGTTTTGTCTTTGATACAAAAAATAAATTCTTATCATACAAGCATTTTTTAAATACGAATAATGCTGATGATTATGTGCACCTTGTTTCTATCAACAGAGAACCAACTTTTACAATTTGTAAAGAAAAAATGAATGATGATAAGCAACAGCTACAATACACCAGAGTAGGTTGGGCATTTAATTCGGAGGTGAATAGTTTTTATACTGTTGTTACAGAAACAAATGAAGATGAAAAGAAAAATAATACTGTTTTAAATCCAATTGATACTTTGCCCAGAAAAAATAAGTTGAGTGGCAATTATGTAAAAGACAATAAAAATTTCATTTCATTGCGAGATGGGAAAAATAATTCCAACTATTTGTTTTTTATTCATTTTGAAAAAAATAGTGGCAATTGTGTTGGTGAATTGAAAGGAGAATTACAAATGAAAACCCCGACGAAAGGTTTTTACAGCGAAAATGGAGATGTTTGTGTCATTGACTTTACATTTTTTGGCAACGAACTTGTTGTAAAAGAACAGGGAAGTTGTGGCAGTCACCGGGGTATTAAATGTTTCTTTGATGATACATTTATTCGTAAGAGGGAGCAACCCCTTAAGAAAAAACGTAAATAATTTTTAGTTGAATTCTATTCTAATTCTCTCAATTTTTTGAGAAATGACATGCATCACATCAAAGCAAATAAGCTTGAACTACCAATTAATAAGCCTGTAAAACTTTTGTAAATAATTGCTTCAATAATTGCAGTACCAATAAAAATACTCATGATTGATACAGTTACAGAAGCTAGTTTTGGGTTGATTTTCATGAATTGGATTTTTATTATTTATGAGATGCCTCATTCATAAAATTTCACATAATCCCCAAAAATGAATGTTTTATTTTAATCGTTTAATACTGCATCCAACTGATTTACTTTCTTTAACTGTAATGTTTTTATTGCTTACCATTTCATCTATAGCAATTTTTAAATGTTGTCGAGTTACATTTTCAGCATCGGATGGATTGTCGTCTATCGCCCCTTTATACATTACATTACCCGAAGCATTCAATAAAAAAACTTCAGGAGTTCTTGTTGCACCATAAGCATCAGCAATTACTGAGTTATTATCTAACGTATAATGCCAATTATATTTTTGTTGTTTTGCATAGATTTGCATTGACTTATAAGAGTCTTCACTTTGTCTTAATGCTTCATTTGAGTTAATAATTATTACTCCAACATCATTCTTTAAAGCATGTTCTGCAACTGAATTATTGCGTTGTTGATTTTTGATTACATAAGGGCAAGTATTACAACTGAATATTATCAAAACACCATTTTTTTTCATGGCAGCTTTCACAGAAATACTGTCTCTTGAAACTGAAAGAATTTTACTTTCTAATAATGGCGCAGTTGAATTAATGGGAACTGAAACTAATTTTTGTGCCTGAATATTTAATGCTAAAAAACTCAAAACAATTAGTACACTTATTTTTTTCATAAAATTATTTTAAAGATATCAGAGGGATGGTTATTCTTTTGTTGTTTCATTTTTTGAATGAAGTTTCATGATGCTGACATTTAGTTCAAACCCAATTAATAAAATTAAAGAATTGAAATAAATTAAAATCATGATGACCAAAACTGATCCAATTGAGCCATACACTTTATTGTAGCTTCCAAAGTTATTTACCCAATAAGAGAATACAATACTGGTTAGTAATGTAAGAAAAGTTGCTAATAATGAACCGGGAGAAACTAAATTCCATTTCTTTTTTAAAGAAGGTGCATACCTATAAATAAATGCAATTCCAAAAAACAGCAATCCTAATATGATCAACCATCTTACCACATTCCACCAGGGAATAATCGCTTTTCTTTTAAGGTGAAATAATTTTTTTAGTAATAATGCCAATTGTTCTTGTCCAATTAAAACCAATATTGTTGCAATAATTAATAAAATTAAAATAGCAGTAAGTTTTATTGCTCTCCAGCGCTGGTGAAGAAAAAATCTTCTTTGTGCAACGACACTTTTATCAAAAGTTCTTATTATGCCAATCATAGCATTTGATGCATAAAATAAAACCAATAAAAAACCAAAAGACAACAACCCAGTTCGCGGCTTATTAAAAAAATCATCTAAAAAATTTCTTACAAATGCATAAGTATTTTGGTTAGGTGCAATATCATTTGTAAGCTTTAGTATTTCGGTATTAAATTGTTTACTAATAGATAAATAGGGTACTAAAGTGAAAATAAAAATACATGCGGCGGGTATTGCAGAAATTAAGTTGAATGAAATTGCTGCAGCTCTTTCAGTTAATCCAACTCTGTTTACTTGAATTATAAAAAAACGAACTACGTCATACAATGGTAAACCATGGAATCCAGGTAACACGATTGATTTACTTTTTCTGATAGCAAAAGCAATTGGAGGGAATGAATAAAAAATTTTTTCAATTTTTGTCACAGATTATTCTTCTTTATTGGCTTTATTAGCCATGTAAATATCTAAAGATTTTTGGTATTCTTTAGCATAATGACTATGCTCAGCAAAATTACTGCTGAAATGATGGTATCCATCAAAATTCGCATTAGCAACAAAATATAAATAATCTGTTTTTGGTGCGTTTAAAACTAAGTCAATGCATTTCGGTGATGGTGTACAAATTGGTCCTGGTGGTAATCCTTTGTTTCGGTAAGTATTATACAGTGATGGATAGAATAAATATTTTTCGTAGATACGTGTTAATGTAAAATTTTTCATTGCAAACTTTATGGTTGGACAAGCTTGCAGCGGCATTCCAATTTTTAAGCGATTTAAATAAACACTTGCAATTTTACTTCTGTCGCTGTCGTGATTGGTTTCTTCTTCAATTATTGATGCAAGTGTATATACTTCTTCGGGAGTATATCCTAATACTTGTGCTTTGTTGATTCTATCATTTTTGTTCCAGAATTTTTCTTTGGTTTCATTTAATTTAATAAATATTTTATGAATAGATGTGAACCAATAAAATGAATATGTATCAGGTAAAATGATTGTAAAAACATTATTGGTATCAACATTAAATTGTTTTAAGGAGTCTGGGTTTGATAAATAATTCATTACTGAAACAGAATCTACTGCAAAATTCTTACTCACTAATTTGGCAAAATCTTGTTTGGTTCTGAGTTTATTAATAACCAGTTTAATAGAAATTTGATTTCCATTTTTTAGCATTCTTGCAATAGATAATAAATTTTCACCTTGCTTAACTGCATATTTACCGGGTTTTATTTTACTCCAAATACCCAAAATATCACCGATATAACCAATGGCCATAGAACCTCCAATAATGTTGTTTTGTTGCAATGTTTGTATTACTTCCTTTTTGCTTGTTTTGCTTTCTTCAATTATAAATTGTTTGTTCCTTTCAGAGAAACTTGTTGCTCCTGAAAATATTATCCAGACTAGTATTGCTGCAGCAAAAATGATGGTTATAAAAAAGTAATAAATAAGTTTTTTCATTGAAACAATTAATTGAATGGATATCTACAAAAATAAAGTATTGATCATAAGTTAAACTAAAAACGATTCATAACTTTTAATTAGTATTTTGATAAAGGTCAAAAAAAAGCCTCTTACTGTTTTGTAAAAGGCTTTTTAAATTGTATAAGTAGCAATTATTTATTCTCGAATTTGAAATTGGTTATTGTCTTTCCATCTTTTGTTAAAAGCTTACCATATTTTTCAGATACGGATTTTGGTTGTTCAATTTCATCAATAAACAAACTATTATTTTTCCATTCAACTTTTGTTTTAGCTTTGATTATTCCATCTGCAATTAATGCTTGAATAAATTCACCACCTGCATTTTTCTCGTCAGCAACAATCACTGCTTTCGAACTATCGTTACCTGTTGCTTGAATACTTATTTCTATTCTCTGTTCGTTAGCAACTTTTTTAACTTCTTTACTACTGATTTGAGCAAGGGTAGGAGCGATTACTAAGCTTACGATACTCATCAATTTAATTAAGATATTCATACTAGGACCAGAAGTATCTTTAAAAGGATCACCTACTGTATCACCAGTTACAGAAGCCTTGTGTGGTTCTGATTTTTTGTAAAACATTTCACCATTTATTTCAACACCTTTTTCAAAAGATTTTTTGGCATTATCCCAAGCACCACCAGCATTATTTTGGAACATTCCCATTAAAACGCCGCTTACAGTTGCGCCAGCTAAGAAACCACCTAATGCCTCTGCACCTAAACCTGGCATGAAACCTATGATTAATGGAGAAACAATTGCAATTGCTCCGGGCAACATCATTTTTTTGATAGAAGCTTGCGTAGAAATAGCTACACACTTATCATATTCAGGTTTTCCTGTTCCTTCCATAATTCCCGGGATAGTTCTAAACTGTCGACGTACTTCTTCAACCATTGCCATAGCTGCTTCACCAACAGCTCTAATAGCTAATGAAGAAAAGATAAAAGGAATCATTGCACCAACAAATAGACAAGCTAAAACATTGGCTTTATAGATATCAATTCCTGATATACCAGCAACACCAACAAATGCAGCAAATAAAGCCAATGCAGTTAATGCAGCAGAGGCAATTGCAAATCCTTTTCCTGATGCTGCTGTTGTATTTCCGACAGCATCCAAAACATCTGTTTTTTCACGAACATCACTTGGCAATTCACTCATTTCGGCAATACCACCTGCATTATCTGCAATAGGTCCAAAAGCGTCAATTGCCAATTGCATAGCGGTTGTTGCCATCATACCTGCCGCAGCTATTGCAACACCATATAAACCAGCACATTCATAACTTCCCCAAATACCACCAGCCAAAACAAGAATTGGTAAAAATGTAGATTCCATACCAATTGCCAAACCGCCAATTACATTTGTAGCATGACCTGTAGAAGATTGACGAATGATAGAAAGTACAGGGCGTTTACCCATTGCAGTATAATATTCGGTAATGATGCTCATTAATGCTCCAACAACAAGTCCTACTCCAATTGCACCTAAAACACCCCATTTTGTAAATGGAACACCTCTTAGTTCCATTTGTTCTGGTAGCAACCAAAAAACAAGTCCTGCAGCAGCAAATGCAGTTAAAATCATAGAACCCCAGTTGCCCATGTTCAATGCTTTTTGAACGGTGGTAGTATTGATACCAGCATTGTCGCTAATGCGAACAAATAATGTTCCTACGATAGAAAATAAAATTCCCAAACCTGCAATTAACATCGGTAATAATACTGGAGAGAAACCACCAAAATTATCTGCACCAATTATTGTTGTTTGTTGTCCTAATACGATAGTTGCCAAAACGGTAGCTACATAAGAACCAAATAAATCTGCACCCATACCAGCAACATCTCCAACATTGTCACCAACATTGTCAGCAATTGTTGCAGGATTACGAGGATCATCTTCCGGAATGCCAGCTTCTACTTTACCTACTAAATCAGCCCCAACATCAGCTGCTTTTGTGTATATACCGCCACCTACACGAGCAAACAATGCAATTGATTCAGCACCTAATGAAAAGCCTGTTAAAACTTCAATTGTTTTCAACATCTCTTCAGAATTTAAGGAAGCAGTAGGTGCGAAATACCATTTGAATGCAATAAATAAACCGCCTAAACCAAGTACAGCCAACCCTGCAACACCAACACCCATCACTGCACCGCCTGTAAATGATACGTTCAAAGCCTTGCTTAGGCTTGTTCTTGCAGCTTGTGCAGTTCTAACATTAGCTTTTGTTGCAGCTCTCATTCCAATATAACCTGCAGTAGCACTTAAAACTGCACCAAAAACAAAAGCTAGTGCAATACTCCAATGACTATGTGGGTTTGCTTGTGCCATAATTGCCAATAAAGCAGCAACTATTACAACGAAATATCCCAAAACTTTCCACTCAGCTTTCAGAAAAGCCATAGCACCTTCAGCAATATAATTACTGATTTCTTTCATGCGGTCGTTGCCGGCATCTTGATTGGCAACCCATTTAAATTTTATTAACGTGTAAATAAGCCCAAAAATTCCCATTGCAGGAACGGCGTAAAATAATAATGTGGTACTCATAAGCAAGATTAAATAAAAAAATATTTATTATAATTAGGGTCGCAAAAATAGGGGTTAAAATATAAAAATTATACACTTTTATATTGTTTATATCAACAAATTGAATACTTAAGTATAAAAATTGGAATGATTAATTGGCTAATATCTACGTTCAGGATTTAATTCTGAAGGCATTTTAAGGATTCTAATTTGAAATAATTTCAATTTTATTTGATGTTATCAATTCAAAAAAAAATATTACAATTCAATTTTTTTAATGCCGAATAAATTATTAATAGCTAATCTTCTAAATCTTCTTCATTTTTTGAAGTAGAAAAAATTGTTGCCATTTTAGCTGTAGTATAAATGCTTCGGTTGTATTTATTGCCTAAAGTTATGATGGTGGCAGTGTCTTTTATCAATCTTATAAAAACGGCATTATTCCCATGCCACCAGCCATTGTGGTAAACTTTTGTATCATTTTTTGACATTAATAACCTCCAACCAAGCCCATAATTATGATTTGATTTTCTTTCATTGCTATAAGATTCAGTAGCTATTTTATAAATAGCTTCACTTACAATTGAATTGTTGTACATGGCTTTGTCCCAAAGTAATAACTCTTGAACTGTACTGTAAATGTTTTTATCTCCATAAATGCAATCAATATTTTCTAAATTATATGGCTGGTTGTTATAACCATACGAGGGGCTGTAATTATTGGTATCTTTTATGCTGAAAACAAAACTGTTCTTCATTCCTATTGGATTGAAAATACTGTCCTTCATATATTTTGGATAACTCATTCCGGTTGTTTTTTCAATAATCAGTGCTAGTAAAATATAGTTTGTATTGCAATAATGAAAGAATTTATTAGGCTTCGAGTAAGGTTCCGGTTTTGCATTTATCATATAATTCAGCACATCCTGATTGGTGATTTTGCTGTTTTTTTTGAATGCAGTATCTGTAAAGTAAAGATAATTTGGTAATCCACTTCTGTGAGACAATAAGTCTTTAATAGTAATATTGTGATAAGGCAATGAAGGGAAAAATTGCTGCAAACTATCAATGATATTGAGTTTGCGCTGTTCCCATAATCTTAATATTGCCATTGCAGTAAATGTTTTGGATACTGATGCAATATGAAAAGTTGTGTTTGAATTGATAGGTTCTTTGGTTTTTAAATTACTATATCCGTTGTATTTTTCATAAACAA
>CANGTN010000086.1 GCA_947456805.1 Chitinophagaceae bacterium
ACATAATTCTGATAATCTCTTTCTCGTTTCTCCATCATTGCCCTAAATTCAGGGTCAGTTTCCATTTGGCGTTGAATCGCTTCGTCAGTACCACAACGTTGAAATGTACGTTGTTTGTTGTCTCCATTTGAAGCCACTGGCTTTTGTGCAATTGCATTGAAAACAAACAGCATTAAAAGTAACGCAAGTGATGAGCGTGTAAATTTTTTCAAAGCAGTAAGATTTAAGTTTAGAATGAATTTTAGGCAATAAAAATAGGGAAATTTTAAATAGAAAAAATTTTTCGTTAAATCTTTAAATAAAATCTATAAAAAAAGAACATCAATTTTATAATGCTCTTTTTTTAATGCTCTTAAACACTATCTTCATTTAGACCTAATTTACAGCAACTGACTCTATTTTTTTGTGTTCATGTTTAAATAGAACAGCAAATAAAATGGTGATGATTAACGCGTAGCCGGCAAATGAAAGCCAAATCTTTTGCCAATCTCTTACACCATTGTGTGTGAAAAAATGTTCAATTGCCCAGCCCGATGTAAGGCTTCCAATTACCGCACCAAAACCATTGGTCATCATCATAAATAATCCTTGAGCCGATGATCTGATTTTTGTATCAGTGGTAGTTTCTACAAATAAGGAACCAGATATATTAAAAAAGTCAAATGCCATTCCATATACAATACACGATGAAATAATCATCCATAAACCAGAAGTTGGATTTCCATATGCAAATAAACCAAAACGCAACACCCATGCAATCATTGAAATCAGCATTACTTTTTTTATGCCATATCTTTTTAAGAAGAAAGGAATAGCCAAAATAAATAGTGTTTCAGAGATTTGAGAAATAGACATGATGATAGTTGAATACTTAACCACAAAAGAGTCGGTGTATTCGGGTACTTTTTTAAATTCATCTAAAAAAACATCGCCATATGCATTGGTTAATTGTAATGCACCACCTAAAAACATACAGAAAATAAAGAACAATGCTGTTTTGTAACTAGCAAACAATTTAAATGCATCTAAACCTAAAGATGAAACCCACGATTGATTATCGCCTTTTAAACGTTGTGGTTTACAAGCAGGTAAAGTGAAAGCATATAATCCCAATAATACAGCAGCAATACCAGCAATATAAAATTGATAAGCTGTTGCTTTATTACCCGATAAGTTGGTAAACCACATAGCAACAATAAAACCAATTGTTCCCCAAACTCTGATAGGCGGAAAATCTTTTACCACATCTATACCATCGTTGTTTTTGAGAATTGTATATGATATTGAATTAGATAAAGCGATGGTAGGCATATAAAAGCACATGGCTAGCAACATAACATAAATAAAAGTGGTAGGATTACTCAATTGTGGTAAGCAAAACAAAACTACTGCATAACCAATTTGTAAAATGCCATATAAACGTTCGGCATTGATCCATTTATCTGCAATGATACCTGTTAGTGTAGGTACAAATATAGAAGCAATACCCATTGTACTAAATACCAAGCCAAATTGAGTGCCTTCCCATTGTTTGGTACCAAACCAAAAGTTAGCAATGGTAATAAGCCAAGCACCCCAAACAAAAAATTGAAAAAAATTAAGAATGGTTAAACGGAATTTAATATTCATGTCGATTGTTTTGGTTAGTAAATGAAAGCGAAAGTTAATGATTTGTGTTATTCAACAATACCAATCTTTTTAAAAATAAATTTTATAGTTGAATCCATGATGAAGGAATTAAATCTTTGGTATCATAATTGGCTTTGTTAAACCAGCGTTTGGGAGCAATTATTATTTTATCGGGATTTGGGTTTAAATATGCAGCCCACCAACTGAAAGTACTGTTTGCAATAATGTTGTGCTTACAACAATTCATTAAATGAAAATCAGTAATTGATGTAGGACTTTCATCAACGCTAATTAAATGGGCTTCTTCATTTAAATTTAAATTTTCTCGAACCCAATTGATATTATCTGAAAAAATAAAGAATTTAGGATTTGATATTTTTTCTTTGATAAATGAAAGTGCTTGAATATAATATTCAATACCCTGTATGCCATGGTATTCAAGCATTTTAGCGTTTGTGTAATCTCCTCTTCTGATGTGAATTGAAACACTATTTTCTGATTGTATTTGAAAAGCTACATTCGAAACATCTTTTATTAATTCCTCCTTAATAAAAAACGTCTTTTTTATTTCGTTAGTAATTAACTCAAAATATTTTTCACTTTGTCTGTAACCTTTTAAATAAATATTATTTCTGGCTTCCAGAAAATGTTGGTCATAATTGAAAGAAACTTCTTTGTAAATATTTCTTTTGTAAGGTGGCAAAAATCTTTGCAGGTGTTGTATTAATTTATTTCCTTTTACTGCATTTACTTCAGCCTCACTAGCAACTTCGATTGAATGATGAATGGATAATAAATCAAAAGCTCTTGTTGTTCCAATTAAGGCATCGGGAATATTCAATAAAGAAATATCTACTTTCACAGAAACATTATGATACTTGCCCAAATTCAGTGCAGCTGCATATTGGAACAGTTGATTGCCAAATCCTCCTTTTAATTGAACAATAATCATATCAAATTAATTATTTTTTTGTACAAAAAATGTTCAACTGTTGGTCATAATATGCATCTTTTTTATCTAAGATAAAAGGATGTTTAAATGTTTCTGTTGCAGCAGTGATATGGTAATTAAAACCTGCATTATTCACAATTTGTAAAAGTTCTATCAATTTAAATTGATCTGAAAATGTACCATGGTACTCAAGAAAAATATTATCAATATTTTGTAAAGCATCTTTACAATCCTTTATTACTTCATATTCTGCACCTTCAATATCTACTTTTAATAAATCAATATGTTGCTCACTTTCCAAAACGTCTTTTAATCTTACACCAGCAACAATTTTTATTTTTTTGTCGCTTAAAATAGTTGATGATGCAATTTTACTGCCTTGTGCAGATACGTCTTCAAATTCTAGATTCTCATTGTTAATCCAAAGTGCAGCTTGTACATTTTTAACCTTGGATAAGTGAGCTGTATTTATATCTAAAAATTTAAAATTAACAGTATCGGGTTCATAAGCAATAATTCTTGCGTTAGGAGCAATCTTTTTAAAATACACTACACTCATTCCAATGTTTGCACCACAATCTATTATAACAGGTTCCGGATTATTGAAATTTATTTTATAAATTTCTCTTTCAAATATTTCATCAGCTGCATGTAAAAATTCTCCCGGACTCATATAATAGACTGGATGCCCATTATAATTGAATGAATTTGTCTGACCATAAGTCTGGTGCTTTATCACTTTTTCTTGTATCCAACTTATTACTTTCTTTTCGAGTTTGAGTATTTTGAATACTTTTTTAAATGCTCCTTTTAATAATGTAGTTGCCATGAAAATTATTTAATCTGTATTTTCGTTTACAATGATGAATGACAATATTAGCGAAAAAACAAAGTTATCTGTTTGTATTCCTGTTTATCAACAAAAAGAATTATTGGTAAGATGCCTTGATTCTTTAATGCATCAAACTTTTACAAATTTTGAAGTTATTATTACAGACGATTCATCAAGCGATATTATTGCCAATTATATTTCATCAATATCAACAAAGTTTCCAATTAAATATTTTAAAAATGAAATTCCTTTAGGGTCTCCTGCAAACTGGAATGAATCATTAAAACATGCCAATGGAAATTATATTAAAATGATGCATCAAGACGATTGGTTGGCAAAGGAGGATGCTTTGGAAAAGTTTGTAGCTGCTTTGGATAATAATTCGGATTGCGATTTTGCATTTGCACAATGTTCGGATGTAGTTGCAAATAAAATTACCCCACCAAGATCGAATGTGAAAGACAGTTTTGAAAAATGGAAATCAGATAAAAGTGTGATGCTTACTTATAATTTAATTGGCGATCCAAGTACCACCATTTTTAGAAATTATCTCGGAATTTGGTTTGACGAAAAAATGAAATGGTGTGTAGATTATGATTTTTATTTGATGATGTATGAAAAGAATTCCAATATAGTACTTATTGATGAAACGCTTGTCTTTATTGGTGTTCATGAAGGACAGGTTACGAATAGTGTTATCAACGATGCACAAGTTGTAGTGTATGAAAATATCAGATTAATTAACAAACACCATTTTACAACACTACATTTAAAGCAGTTTGATTTTTTCTGGCGAATGATTAGAAAGTATCAAATCAATTCAACAGATAAAATAAATTTAATTGCAAAAGAGGAAGTTGTTCCTAAATTTTTTTTGAAAATGATTAACGTTCAAAAAAATATTCCCAAGCAATTACTGAATAATGGATTTATTTCAAAAGCATTGATGTGGTTAACTTATGTTACTAATTAATTATTGTACAGTAACATTGCAATAATACAAATTCGATATCATTTAAATTATGAAACACATTCAAAAACAAAGTATCAAATCATTTCTCGTTATTGGGATTGGCTTTGTATTGGGTGCATTGAATTTGTTGATTTTGTTTCCGAGAATTTTATCAAAAGAACAAATCGGCCTTACACGTTTAATCATGGATTTGGGTTTGGTATTGGGAACACTTGCAACACTTGGAGTGATTCCAGTTATTTATAAATTTTTTCCTTTTTACAAACACCATCTCTCTAAGAAAAAAAATGATTTGCCTTTTATAAGCGTTTTAGTAGCAATTATTGGTTGTTTGCTTATAACTACTTTGGTCATTGTTTTCAAAGTTCCATTACAATCCATGTTTGTAAAAAATTCTGCGTTATTCATTCCTTATTATTACACCATTATACCCTTTGCAATTTGTTATACATTATTTACCGTAGTAGAAGCATTTGCATGGGGTACAGGTAAAATGGTAGAATCCAATTTTTTAAAAGAAACGTTTACAAGATTTTTTACAACAATTCTTGTGATTGTTTTATTATTTGGCTTAATCAAATTTGATTTTTTTGTTGTACTTTTTTCTCTGTTGTATTTTTTTCCTGCTTTTATTTTATCCTTGATTATAAAACGTACTAAACAAATCCCTTTCAATATTGGATTGAGTAAAGTGAGTAGGAGATTGGGTAATAAAATGATTGTATTCAGTAGTTTTATTTTCTTTTCAACTGTTCTAAATGTTGTTGCAAGAACTTTAGATAGTGTACTAATTGCGTCTTTACAAAATATTGGAGACATGGCTGTATTTGCCATTGCAAGTTATTTTACCAATTTATTGGATATACCGCAGCGTAGTATTACAAGCGTTACCATTCCTATTTTGGCAGAACATTGGCGCAATAAAAAAATGGATAAAATTGAAAGTATTTATAAAAAATCTGCTGTAGAATTATTGATTATTGGTGTTGTAATTTCAGGATGTATTGTTTTAAATATTCACAACGTTATTCGTTTTTTACCACAAGGAAAAGGGTATGAAGCTATTGCAATTCCAATACTTATTTTATTGGCTTCTAAATTGATTGATTTAGGTACAGGTATCAATAATCAAGTAATAGGCACTTCAAACTACTGGCGATTTGATTTTATTACCAACCTTATTTATACGATTTGTGCGGTTCCTCTTAATTTTTTCCTGATAAAATATTATGGAATCAATGGTGCTGCTGTTGCCAACTTAGTTGCTATTATAATTTACAATAGTATTCGTTTTGTATTTATATATAAAAAGTTTGGGATGCAACCTTTTACTTTAAAATCAATTTGTATTTTATTATTTGGTTGTATTGCAGGTACAATAGCCCATTTTATTCCTGTTATAAGCAATTTATTTATCGATGGGATTTTGAGAACACCGGCTTTTATTATACTTTTTGGAACACTTATTTTAAGCTTCAAAATTTCTGAAGATTCACAGGTAATTTTTAATAAAATACTTGGTTTTATTGGCATCAAGAAATTATAGCTTATATATTTTTCTTAAACCAAAAACATCCACATGCATAAGTTTGTTGAGCTACTAAACCTGGATTTGCATTGTCTATTATTCCGCCTTCATCTGGAACTAAAGAGAATGATTGTAAAGTACAACCTTCAAACAATTCAAGCACTAATTCATAGCTATAAATTCTATGTGCGTTGAACTCGATTTTTTGTTTGCCAACAGGCGTTACAAAAAGAATATCTCCGTTTGGTTTGGTAATTCTTTTGAGTTCATTAATTGCTTTAATATCGCCCTGTGGATCAATGCTATCGCCATATCTTCCCAAACCAATATGTTCTATAGTATGCATACATGAAACAGATTCAAAACTGTTATCAGCAATAGACAAATTACAAAGGTCTGCAGCGCCTCCTTTCCAGCCGGAAAGATTTAATTCCGCAGGTCTGTAATCATAAAATGTAATAGGTACAAATGCACTAACGATACTGCTGAATGAAAGAATCGAGGAAAAATCTATATGCTCTTTGGGTTTTGTTTTGCTTAATATTCTTGCAGCCCATGCCGGATGATAAATATAATGATGATCGAATGGGGTAGTAGAAACTTTATCTTTTAAGCATGGATACATATCGGAAGTTGTAACAGAAAATCTTCTGTCATTCCTGGATTTAAATTGGTTAAACTCTTTAATAAAAGTTCCAAACAACAATACTTTTTTTGGAAATCTTATCAAGATATCCTTGCCAATTTGTACTATAAAACTCTTTAAATATCTGCCCATTTTTTTTTAAATTTTTAATCAATCAAAGCAATGAATGTATTGAATTATTGTATTGTTGATAACACATTCAAACATTATTATTCCAAAATACAAAACCAATAATTTTCATGTTTCAATTTTTCAACAATGGAAACTTCAATTCTTTTACTAAACAACGGACAATTTAAAACCAACGTATGAAATTCTCCATTCTCACCACAGGCATCTACACCTATTGATTCAATTTCCTCAATCACAGCAGGAGTAAGGGTTCTGCCCAAAAAACGTTCCCCCATTGTTTCATTACAACTTACAATAATCGTTTCAATTCCTGCTTTCAACATTTTAGTAACCAATGTTTTTCTGTCTTGTTGCCACAAGGGTAATACGGCTTCAATCCCTACTTTGTTACATACTTTTTCTTCCCAGTCACGGTGTGGCTGTAAATCAATATCTCCAAAAACTGCATGACTAATTGAATGCTCTTTCTTCAATTTTTCCAATGCTTCTACAAAATTATTTTCATAATCATTCCAACTGCTGCTGATTGTTTTTATAGGCAAACCAATTGCAGCCGATTGCTGTTCCAAAATATGTTTCGGTAATCCATGACTCCTAGATATTTTTCCGGCTTCATTCAATACATTCAATAATACTTTTGCTTTATAATCTTCTTTAATTGCTTGCATCAATGCAAAACAACTGTCTTTGCCGCCACTCCAACTGCATAAAATATTTCCTTTGCTCATTCTGTTTATTTTAGTAAATCAACTTCGTGTTCATAATAATAATCAATTTTTAAATTTGCTTTATTGTCAGCAGCAGCAGTTGCCAATTCATCGCAGCGATTATTA
>CANGTN010000087.1 GCA_947456805.1 Chitinophagaceae bacterium
AAAAGGAATCAGAAGAAATAACAATACGGTTGACTTTTTCATTTTAATGTTAATTTGAAATAAATATAGCATAAAAAATGGGGAAAGATGCAACTGCCCTAACTCACTGATAGACAAAGAAAAAGCCATCACTTCTGATGGCTTGTCCAGTGTGGCTCCCCTTATTGACGAAAGATGCAGCTCTAATATGATGATTGAGTATGTAACTATTAGGAAGTTAAAGGGTTAAACTTCGTGTCAATTTGCAGGAAGTTTGTTTATTGAAATTTTATTCTTTCGTGGAAGCAGCATATATCACATAAATCCAACTCAATAATGCGTGAATTATTACCAAAAGAATTGACTTATTCCTATCCCAAGATATAACTGCTGCAATTACGCTTCCAAGCGAAACTCCATCTTTGAGGTACGATGTGCTTGAGCTACCATCACCTGCGTGAGCTGTTGTGGTAACTAATAGAAACATTAAGGTCAATAGAAATATTTGCTTTTTCATACTTTAACTTGTTAAATTAAATTTTGAGTAAAATATTTTTGATGAGTGTAATTTATTAAAATATTACAAAAAGGACTTAACCACATCTCTGAAAATCAAGAAGAGTAACACAAGTACGCCCACGATGACTTCATATCGGTACTTTGTTAGGAATTGAACTATCTTATCCATAAAAAAAGGTTACACTATAAAAGTATAACCTTTTTATCATTATTGCTCCCCCTGCTGGACTTGAACCAGCGACCCTCTGATTAACAGTCAGAATTTTTAGTCTTTTCCTGTTTTTTCTCTTGTTTTCTTTTTGTGTCATTTTCTTTCAAAAGTGTTGTTATCATTGACTTTTATTGAAATTAATTTTTTCACATCGTTTCCTTTGTATTCGTAATTTAATCATATTTGTATGCAAATTGTATGCAAATTTTTATTTTATGAAAGCAAATACATCTATAATCCTTGACTCAAGGAAACAGTTAAAAAATGGGTTATACCCAATAAAACTACGTGTGACATTTAACAGGTCTCAGCGTTATTATCCTGCTGATTTAAGCCTAAATCAAAATGATTTTAATCTAATAATGGGGGCAAACCCAAAAGGGGAAAATAAAAATATTCGATTAAAATTAAACGCGCTTGAACAAAAAGCAAATAAGATAATTGATGAGTTGCCGGTGTTTGATTTTAATGTATTCAAAAAGAAACTTTACAGTAACCAGCATATTAGGGAGGATGTTTATCACTACTACGAACAAATAATCGCAAGGCAAAAAATTGATGAACAATTTGGTACTGCTTCAAATTATACCTCAAGTTTAAAATCTTTAAAAACTTTTAAAAGTAAACTCAAGTTTAATGAGATAACCGTGGATTTTTTGAAGGCATACGAAAGGTTTTTACTTAATGAAGAAAAGTCAATTTCAACAGTTGGTATTTATCTGCGTCCATTAAGAGCAGTGATTAATCAAGCTATGGAAGATGGAACATTATCGAAAGACTTCAATTACCCATTTGGAAGTAAAAGCAAATTCAAATACCAGATTCCAACAAGCAGGAACATTAAGAAAGCATTAACCTTGGCAGAAATAAAACTATTTTTTGAATATAAAGCGGAAGCGGGAACATGGGAAGATAAGGCACTTGACTTTTGGATTTTTAGCTATCTAGCAAATGGTATGAACATAACAGATATTGCACATCTTAAGTATAAAAACATTGATGGAGAGTACATTAAATTTATTAGAGCAAAAACAAAAAATACTAATAATGTTGTATCTCTCATTACAATTTTTATAACAGATGATATCAAAAAAATTATTGCGAAATGGGGTAACCTCGAAATAAAAAAAGATAATATTATTTTTCCTATCTTGAACCCTAATCACACTGCTGAAAAGCAAAGAGCAACAATTCAGCAATTCACAAAAATGGTAAACAAGTACATGAAGATAATTGCAGCAAGTGTAGGAGTGGACAAACCATGTACTACTTATTACGCAAGGCATAGCTTTAGTACAGTATTAAAAAGGTCAGGTGCTAATGTTCAATTTATATCTGAGGCACTTGGTCATAGCAGTATAAATACAACGAAGGCTTACTTAGATAGTTTTGAGGATGATTCTAAAAAAGAAATGGCAAAAGCATTAACAGCGTTTAAATAATTTTGAAATTGTTGGCAATTCTATATATACCAGTAAAAGAAAACACAAGCAAAGAGCCAGTGCGATATTTTGATGAAATCGTAAGTAAAGATTATATAAAATTTGCAAAACAATCTTTTTTCGAAGAATTCATAACTTACATTGAATCTCAGGCGGGATTCCCAGCAAAAAAAGACTTTGAAAATGAAACAATAACAATTGACTACCAGGAAGAAGAAGAGTTGGACGAATTTAATGGTCCATCTTATGCTTGGAAAACTCGCATTTATAGTTTTGAGGAAGTATTAAAACAAACATTGGAATCAAAAATAAGAGAGTCCTTTTCTTATTTAAAAATGAAAGCGGAATCAAATGACGAAGAGAAGTCAAAAAAAGAATTTTTTGACAATATCGTTAAAAAAATTTCAGATAGATACAATTATATATCTAATCGAGAACGATTTTTTGCTTATAGAAATATTCTTACCGAAAGTTTATCTTACTTGCTCGGAGGGATATATTTTAAGTATCCAAATTTTGCTCCCAAAAAAACTTCGTTGTTAAACGAAATACTTGAAATATCTGAGAAAGGAAATCTGTGCTATGAACCAATGACGCTTAAAAGTAACTTTTTTGATAAATTAATCGCTTTTAAGCTGTCAAATGAAAATCAACCATTGATAGAAATCGAAGACGAGTTGCAAGCAGCAAGTGATTTCAAATGCCTATTCTATCGAATTAATAATAATTTTGTTGGACCAATAAAAATCAAAACCGACAAAAAAAAGGTAACTGTTATATACTACATACTCTCTAGATTGGCATTTTATCTCGAGTATAGTGAGAAGGATTTTGAAGAGTCCAAGTTTTTTACCATTAATGGCAGTCTATTTTCTGCGAATTCGTCATACACTGCCAAAATCAGACTACCAAAACAAAAAAATAATTACAAACTTCAAATTGATACTTTTTTTCAAGGTCAATTATCTTAGGTTCTCCGCTATTCTTACACTTCATCTTACACTTTAGATCCTTTGGAATTTCATTTGACAGCAATTGATTGCATTTGCTAGTAGAATCGCCAAGGGCAGGCGATTGGATTAGAGCCCCATCTGCAATAAAATAACATAAAATGAAACATTATTTCAATGTAAAAGAGTTGTCAGAGTACATAAATCTAAGTAGCTCTACAATTTACAAAAAAACATCCGCTCGGCTTATTCCATTCAGTAAGTCTGGTAAGAAGTTGCTATTTAAAAGAGAAGCAATTGATGAATGGCTTCAACAACACGCTCATGAAACAGTGTGTGATATACAGGACAAACTAGTTAATTTCTTAAAACCAAATAGAAATCAGGACTAGGACATATTTAAAAAATGGGCAGAGCTTAATTAATGTCCATTACATAAACATTAAGGGTACCATTTTCCCGATACATCTTTCAACATTGATGTACAAAATGGAATTTTTAAAAATTTTATTAAAAACTTTTTATGAATCAATTAAACAATGGTCATTACTATGACAAGATGTACAGCTTTTCTGAAGCATCTGAATTATTGGAACTGCCTTTTGGCAGAAATAAGTTCTACAAATTGCTTGTAGACATGGGTCTTCTTGATAAGGAACACATGCCGAGTGAATCTATGTTTGTAAATAAGTACATGACATACAGATACAAACTAGTTCCCAAAAATGGCGAGCCCCATCCAAGCGTTATCCCATTCTTCACGGAGAAAGGTTTAAAGTACATCGAGCAATTACTAACTGAAAAAGGAGTGATCTCTTAATTTTTTAACCGCCCCTGTGGCAATATGCTACAGGGGCACAAATTTATTTAATATGATTATTGACAACTTTGGCACAAATGAAACGCCAGAATATTCGCAAGATAAAAAAAATAGTACCGGATCTAATATTAACCCTGAACAACGAAAGAGTGGTGAACATATAGCAGATAAATACGGCATACCAATCGAAGACTTAGAATTTGACAGAAGTGTTATTGTACTTGATCACCAAAGTGTGATTTCAGCATTGTTGAATGAAATTAAACAGGTAGATTTCAGAGAGATCGCTCAATTAGAAGAAGGAGGCGCTCTTAATAAGAAACACTACCTAATAATTTCGATTGAAGAAATTCTCAAAATCGCCAAAGCGAACAAATGGGCATTATGCATGAACGATGGGTTTATATATGTTTATAATGGTGCTTTTTGGAAACAGCTGTCAAAAGAGGAGGTGCAAAATTTACTCGGCAAAGGTGCTGAGTTACTTGGTGTAGATGCATATGATGCAAGGCTCTATTCATTCAGGACAGAATTAATGAAACAATTTTTATCAACTGCATACCTGCCTAAACCAATAAAAAGTGACCAGAAAGTAAATATCAATTTACTAAACGGAACATTTGTTATTTCAGAGAATAGCCAATATTTAAAATCTTTTGATAGATCGGATTTCCTGAAGTATCAACTACCATTTAAATATGAAACACAGGCAGAAGCAGATATATTCCAGGCATATCTTGACAGAGTGCTCCCGGAAAATGATTTGCAAAATATATTGGCTGAATATATAGCCAGTGTTTTTGTGCCAAATAAAATTTTGAAGCTGGAAAAAACAATGGTGCTAGTTGGAAGTGGGGCAAATGGTAAAAGCGTGATGTTTGAGGTTGTCAATGCACTTTTGGGTCCTGACAATGTTTCAAACTATAGCTTACAGTCATTAACTAATGAAAGTGGTTACCAGCGAGCAAAGCTGAGTGACAAAATTTTAAATTATGCATCTGAAATTTCTCCAAACATGGATTCGACAATTTTCAAACAATTGGTAAGTGGAGAACCTGTAGAAGCAAGACTTCCATATAAAGACCCGTTTGTACTGACTGATTATGCAAAGTTTATTTTCAATTGCAATACATTACCAAAAGATGTAGAGCAAAACGAAGCATTTTACAGAAGATTTATTATACTTGATTTTAAGGTGACAATCCCTGAAGAGGAGCGTGATCCTGAGTTAGCAAAAAAAATTATTACAACAGAATTGGCAGGTGTATTTAATTGGGTGCTTGAGGGTTTATACAGGTTACTCAAAAATAAAAATTTTACGTATTCAGATCATATAGATAGGTCTGTTAAAGATTACAAAAAACAATCAGATTCGGTTCACTTATTTCTTGAGGATGATGAGTATATCATCGATTTGAACTCTTCCATAAACGTAAAAAATCTTTATGGAAATTACAAACAATACGCTCATGACTATGGATATAGAAGTTGTTCTTTGAAAAGCTTTACAGATAGATTGAGAAATCTAAATATTCAGGTATTCAGAAAATCCGATGGTAACCATGCAAGCTTAAAACGTAAAAAATAAAGTTTGTTTTCATGCATCATTTACAACATTTACAACATTAAGTTTCAATTGAATGTTGCATATGACGGAAATGTTGCAAAAAAGAAATATTTTTTTTGATTTACAAACAAACCGCCTCAAAAACAAACAAGGCGGTTTTTTTGTAAATTTTTATTGAGATGATATTTTTAATGCTTAATAATTTTAATTAGCTATTGCAATGAATATATTTTAAAACTAACAGTTTTTGTCTACTTTTATAACATACTATTTTGGGGGAGTTTACAACAATTAATTTAACACTAATTTGATTTTATAATTTAATCAAAATCACTTTTTAAAAAGTGATACTGCCAATTACATTTTTTGTTTCCTAATATTCTAAAAATTCTTTGAATTTTTGACTCTTTCTTATTTGCTCTTATAATTATTTTTTAAAAAAATGGTTACTTCTTCTTTATTTGTTGTAACTTTTAACATGGATTTTAAATAATTATCACATTTGGGAATTGATAATGCATTTATAATATTCAAAGGAGTGGTTATCCTAGTAAAAATTTGCCATTTGATTTTATTTAAAAGTACTTTTTTCTCTCCGTAACCATTTGTACTTTTATTACTTGACCAAAAATGAACCCAAGTACCAATTTTATCCTTTGTAGTCTTAAGGAATATTACTGAGTGACCCTTTTCTTTCATTCCCACTTCATTTGTCCAGAAGATTTTCATAAAATCACCAGGTTGAGCAAGTTCAATTTGATCAAAATTGATACCCATATTCAAAGATTTTATTAGACAAGCAGTACCAGGACCATTCGAATTCCATCTTCCCCATAATCCAACTCCATCTAATTTTGAATGAATTTGTAGTAAATCATAAGTATTTTTCAATTTTACATTTTTGTATAATGATAGAGCCTTACAAAATACTAAATATGTTGCTCCTGAACAATAGCTTGGAGATATATCTTTTAATTCGTAAGTATAGGAATCATTTACTTTTTTAATAGCATTAATTAATTTGTTTGTTGCTGCCGATGAGATATCATAAACACCACCGTTTGGTATTTCGGAAATTACTTTCAAAACTATTTTATTGAAATCATTTTCAGTTATTTTTTTTTCAAAATTTAATATGAAAATTTTCTTGATGCTCTTTTTATTTGAAAAAGGGTTTAAGAAAAAACAAAAAGCAATAAATAGAATTTTTAGTTTCATGAATTAATCATACAAATAAATCAAATCATTCATATTTATCCAACCTACAGACGTCTTACCTTGATCATTTGTAAATTGAATATAGCCAAATCCATTTTCGATTTTTTCTACGTAAACAAGAAATTCTCTGTTTTCATCAAAATAGGCATTTCTTTTAGTGAATTTATTAGGCTGATTATGGAAATAAACTTTGTATTCCGGAGAACAATTAACTTTATACCAACCTATTCTGTTATTCTCAAGTACTTCACTTTTGACAGTCGGTGTCTCTCCCGAATTAACAGAGTTTTCAATTGAATAATCATACAAATCATTCATATTTATCCAACCTACAGACGTCTTACCTTGATCATTTGTAAATTGAATATAGCCAAATCCATTTTCGATTTTTTCTACGTAAACTTTAAATCCAGGATCTTCATCAAAATAGGCATTTCTTTTAGTACTTATATTGGGCATGTCATGAAAATATACTTTTCTATTTGGAGAACAATTTATTTTATACCATCCAACTTTAGTGCTTATATTTTTAATTGTATCTAATTCGTTTTCATGATATTGGGAGTTATTTTTAAGATTTATCAAACTACTATCAGATACTATTTCCGTTGTTTTAGGAATATCAGTATGATTAAATTTTAAAAAAATAAAGTAACTTATAAATATAATTAAAATAATTAATA
>CANGTN010000088.1 GCA_947456805.1 Chitinophagaceae bacterium
TTCTTTGGTTGAACCATCATCTATCAGCTACGGCAAATTGGATATTACTTTTTATAGAGATGATGTACGAACTGAATTACATGTTGCCAACAAAACAGATATCCCATTTAGTATTGAAGGAAAACAAGTGGTATTGATTGATGACGTTTTATGGACAGGAAGAACAATTCGTGCTGCTTTAGATGCTTTATTGGATTTTGGCAGACCATCAAAAGTAGAATTGTGTGTATTAATTGACAGAAGATTTAACAGACAATTGCCTATTCAACCCGATTATACCGGCAGAGCAATTGACACCATTACCACTCAAAAAGTAAAAGTTTTTTGGAATGAAAAAGATGGTAGAGATTGCGTTGAATTGATTTCTTGATAAGTATTCATCATTGCAACTCAGCTAAATTTTAAAACAAATTTTTAGAATTATACTTCATATTCTCATTTCTATTAACTTCGTTTTTTAATGAAACTCTCTACCAAACATTTACTTGGTATCAAAGACCTCACTACCGAGGACATACAACTTATTTTATCTACCGCTACTAATTTCAAAGATGTTTTACAAAGACCTGTAAAAAAAGTTCCTTCACTTCGTGATGTTACAATTGTAAATTTATTTTATGAAAATAGCACCCGTACAAGATTTAGTTTTGAATTAGCAGAAAAAAGATTAAGTGCCGATACTTTGAATTTTGCAGCAAGCAATAGTAGTGCAGCAAAAGGAGAAACTTTATTGGATACGGTGAATAATATTTTAAGTATGAAAGTGGATATGGTAGTAATACGCCACAGTGCAAGCGGTGCGCCACACTTTCTTTCGAAACATATTCCTGCAGCAATCATCAATGCAGGTGATGGTATTAATGAACATCCCACACAAGCTTTGTTAGATGCTTTCAGCATGATTGAAAAATTTGGATCTCTCAAAGGATTAAAAGTTGCAATCATTGGTGACATTATGCATAGCAGGGTAGCACTGAGCAATATTTATTTATTGAAAAAAATGGGTGCTGAAATTATGGTTGCAGGTCCGCCCACATTAATTCCCAAATACATTACAGAAGCATTGGGAGTAAGAGTAGAATACGATGTGAAAAATGCTTTACAATGGTGTGACGTAGCCAATGTGTTGCGTATTCAATTAGAGCGCCAAAATCAGCCTTTATTTTCTTCATTAAGAGAATATAATTTGGCTTACGGAATCAGCAGGAAATTATTGGAAAGTATTGGCAAAGAAATTACCATCATGCATCCGGGCCCAATCAACAGGGGAGTAGAACTTGATAGTGATGTTGCTGACGGACCTTCTTCTATTGTATTAAACCAGGTAGAAAATGGTGTTGCAGTAAGAATGGCTGTACTATATTTATTGTCCGGCACATAATTACTTTCATATTTGTATTATTCTTTTAAATATTCTTTTACTCGTTAACTTTAGTAACCCAAAAAATAATTTATGTCAAGATTTTGTTTATTCCCTGGCACTTTTGATCCGGTTACTTTAGGTCATGTAGATATCATCAACAGAGCACTACCTTTATTTGATAAAATTGTGGTTGGTATTGGAGAAAATATTGCAAAATCACCCATGTTTTCTGCTGCGCAAAGAATGGAATGGTTTAATGAAATTTTTAAAGACGAACCAAAAGTGGAGTGTACAATTTTTGAAGGATTAACCATTAATTTTTGCAAGGAAATTGATGCAAGATTTATTTTAAGAGGCATTCGTTTTGTAAGCGATTTCGAATATGAAAAAACTATTGCAGACGCAAACAGAACGCTTGACAGAAATATTGAAACTATTTTTTTAACGGGCGAGCCAAAATATACTTCTGTTGCAAGCACTATCGTAAGAGATATTTTAAAACATGGGGGAGATGCATCACCTTTTTTACCTGACGCTGTAATAAAGAGCCTGAAATAGTTATTCTGTAAAAGAATTAAATGATAAGATTACTTTGTATACGCTTTTACCATATACACAAAATCTTTCACATTCTTAATTTGATGCACTCTGTTGTCGCCCTTTAAAGAATTGTTGTAGTTTATCTTGATTCGAATATCCTGATCGGTATTTTTTATTTCATCAATCAATTTGTAAATATTTTTACTCTTGATAGCAAAGGTCACGCCATCTGCTTTCAACTGTTTGGTACTTAGTACACCAACAACTTCGCCATTTTTATTCAATACCGGACCGCCACTATTACCATGATTGGCATTCATTTGTATCTGAAAACTCAATGAATCGCCGTTGTAACCTGTTTCACCACTTAAATAACCAATATTATACACTACTTCATTTCTGGGAAAATTTGGGTAACCTAAAGTGTAAACTTCTTCTCCTAAATCAAGATTGTTTTTTCTGAAAGAGTAAGGCAAATTCTTTACGGGTGAATAATCTTCATCTTCTATTTTCAAAATTGCCAAATCTCTTTTTACATCTTTAAACTTAATTTTTGCGTTGTATTCTCTGCCATCACTATTTGAAATAACTGCAAATGTTGCATCTTCAACAACGTGTGCATTCGTCACTAAATAACCATTTCCATCAATTAAAAAAGCACTGCCCCCACTTTTGATAACAACATTTTCAGGAATTTTACTGGTTTTGATTTCATTTTTCAATGCCGTAATCTTTCTTTCTTGTTGTTCTACTTTAGCACCTAATTGAGAAAGATATTGTTGGTTTTGAGGTGCAAAATAAGCAACCAATCCACTGATCATAAAAGCAATAGCACCACCAACAACAGCTGCGATTGCCGTAACTTTTTTGTATTTATTCCAGAAGAAAATTACTTTGGCATTTGATGAAGAATTAGATCCTTCGCTAATACAAGCCTCATCCAATAATTTTGAATGGACATCATTTAATGTGCGTTTCAGATTCTTATTGGCTGAGAAATCTTCAAGCTGATTTAAGAACATCGTATGTTCAACCACCAATTGGTCAACTTCCGGCACATTTTTTCTGTGTTGCTCAAAGAAAGCTCTTTCCTCTGCATCCATTTTATTATGAATGTATCTTTCTATTGTTTGTAAAAGTAAAATATCGTCCATGGCTATTCTCCTATATTATATTGTGCAAAAAATAATTTTTTTAAACGCATTAGGCATTTGTATTTCTGTGTTTTGGCATTGTCTGAGTTGGTATAACCAAATGACTCACTCAATTGTTGCATATCCATCTTCTTAATATAAAACCCTTCTAATAAACTTCTGCAAGGTTCACCCAAACTAGATAATGCGTGTTCCATTATTTTAAAATCAGCATCACGTTTGTTATGTATAACCAAATCATCCTCAACAGAAATTGTTTCTTCCAAATTATCCAACTGATTGCTGTATTTTCCGATTTGTTGAAGCCTCTTCAACCACAGCCTTCTGCAAATTGAGTATAAATAAGTATTGATTTTACAAGTCAATACAAAAGAATCTGTTTGTGCTTTTTCATACAACGCAATCATCGACTCCTGAAAAATGTCTTTAGCATCGTCATAAGAACCATTATTATTTAAAATAAATGATTGTATTGAAGGAAAATTATTTTTGTAAATAATTTCAATAATCTTACTATCATTTTCAGCTAACCCTTTTAATAATACTTGTTCAGACAATTCAGTTTTCACAGATAATATACTTTATACGATTTGATGAATAAAAGTAACCCAACTAGCATTAAAAAAAAATTTATAAAATATTTTATCTTATAGGGTTACCTTTTGTGCAGTGATAGTATTAATGAATAATTACTAATATAAAATTTAAAAAAAATGAAAAAAGTACTTGCATTATTAGCAATCGTAGGTTTTGTAGCTTGCGAAAACGGAAAAACTCCTGAAGTTGCTGTTGATTCAGCTAAAATTAAAGATTCTTTAGCTGCAGCAGCTGCTCAAGATACAACTGTAAAAGCGGTTGATACAACTGTAAAAGCGGTTGATTCAACTGTAAAAACTAAGTAATCTAACCTTGGATAAATTTTCCGCTTGACAATATAACGTGATAAATTTATTCGAAATTTCTAAGCCCTTTCAAATTTATGGAAGGGCTTTTTTGTGTCTTCAACTTTAGACGAATCTTTTGTTGAAATATTTTTTTATTTACTTTCTAATTTTTCATTATTTTACAAACCAATCATTATTAAATAACATACCAAATTCAAAAAAATGATCAAATTACTTGTCATTGGAAACTTAGGAAAAGACGCAATCGTTAACAATGTTAATGGAAAGTCAGTAATCAATTTTAGTGTAGCACATACTGAAAAGTATAAGGATGCACAAGGCAATCAAAAAGACAGAACCGTTTGGGTTGAATGTGCTTACTGGACCGACAGAACTGCAATTGCCCCTTATTTAAAAAAAGGAACACAGGTGTACGTTGAAGGGAATCCTGATGTACGCACGTACGCAACACAAGATGGTAAACAAGGTGCTTCATTAAGTTTACGCATCCAATCGGTACAATTATTAGGCACAAGACAAAATGAAGGAGGATCAAGTAACAACAGTTACCAAAGTGCACCTTCAACCGAACAACATTCTTTTAGTTCTCAAACTTCATCAGCTCCATCTTCTCATGAAGTTACCGAGCCATTAGATGATTTACCATTTTAATTATTTAGTGATTTTATTAGCAAACGGTTGAATTGAAAAGTTCAACCGTTTTTTTATTTAAGCAATAAAACAAAAATGATTGCGACTACTTAACTATTTTTGAAAATATCAATGATTTACTCAATGGATAATTTTATCTTTTCTTACCAAGATTTATATCAGTTTGCCAATTCCATATTTCTCAATTTAGGATGTTCGGTAGATGATGCGGCAATTGCTTCAAAAGTATTGCTGTCAGCCGATTTGAGAGGTATTGACAGTCATGGCGTTGCACGTTTAAGCGGTTATGTAAGATTGTGGCAAGCAAATAGAATTAATGTAAATCCCAATATTCAAAAAATACACGAAACCCCAAGCACAGCAACAATTGATGGAGATGAAGGTTTGGGATTAGTTGTTGCACCATACGCAATGCAAGTTGCTATTGAGAAAGCCAAACAAGTAGGAACGGGTTGGATTGCCGTTCAAAATAGCAATCATTTTGGTATTGCTGGGTTTCATGCAATGATGGCTTTAGAACATGATATGATTGGTATTGCCATGACAAATGCAAGTGCTTTAGTTGCACCTACTTTTTCAATAGAAAAAATGTTAGGCACAAATCCAATTGCAGTTGCAATTCCTTCAAAAGAGCAACCACCTTTTGTGGCAGACTTTGCTACAACGACTGCTGCCAATGGTAAACTGGAAATTTTACAAAGAAAAAATGGAGATGCTCCGTTGGGTTGGGTGCAGGATAAAGACGGTCATGCAACTTCAGATGCCAATGCATTAAAAAAAGAAGGTGCTTTATTGCCTTTGGGTAGCGATAGAGAGCACGGCAGCCATAAAGGTTATGCATTAGGAAGTATTGTAGATATTTTTTCAGCAGTATTAAGTGGCGCAAGTTACGGACCTTGGGCACCTCCGTTTCCTGCATATATTGCTATGCCCGAAAATATGCCAGGCAAAGGCTTAGGACATTTTTTTGGTGCAATGCGCATTGATGCATTCAGACCGGCCGATGACTTTAAACGTAATATGGATCAATGGATTAAAAAATTCAGGAATGCCAGACCCATGCATGAAAATCAAAAAGTTTTAATACCTGGTGATCCCGAAAGAGAAATGGAAATCCATCGTTTGCAAAATGGCATTCCAATAATGGCATCTGTTGTAACAGATTTAGAACAAGTAGGAAAACAATTTGGTGTTCAATTACAATAAGATGGAACCATAGTTTTCTTCTTAATCAATGACCTTTGAAAGAAGGTCTTTTCTTTTTGTGGCAATCAGCTGTAACACTTTACTGTGCTGCATTTGGGGCTTTACGCAAGTAGTCCTCGCAGGGCTGCGGGCTACTTTGCTACAATCCCCCTTTCTTTGAAAATTATTACTTTATTCAACTTTTGTAATTACACTAAACGTGTGGCTTTTGCAAAATATTTGATGTAGTATTTTTTTTGCTCACTGTTAACACGTATACCACAGATATTTTTTCGTTATAAAACAAATAGTGTATATAAGATAAAATCCTTTGCTGCATTGACTTTACTACAAATTAAAATATGCTTACTATATGACGTAATCGTGGAGACTACGCCGAGCTGGGTGCTAGCATTTTGTTAATTATCTTTCAAGTTAGTATCAATTATTTTATTTATGGATTGCTTTCTAAAAATCTCAATGAAATAACCAACTTGCAAAAAGTCTCGTCCTGTTTCGTCATTAATTTTATAATCAAATTGTTGGAGATAGCCAATTTGTAAAGTTGTTGTTTTGGTGGGTTTGTAATTGATAGCAAATAGTAATCTGTTTCTTTCAAAATAGGGTTCTTTATCTGTAAAAAATAATTCATTACTTGCACTAATTTGAAATGGTTTGTAACCATTAATTTCTTTTCCAAATGGATAAGATAAACCAACTCTGTACCTGAACCTATTTCGATAACCATTACTTGTAAATCTAAATTCCGCTCTATAGCGTTGCTCAATCTTCAATTTACCAATTGATTGATGTACTAAAACCTGTGGCCAAATTCTAAATTCATCATTGTTTTTTGGCAAAACAAAATCTCCATCTTCTTTATAGGTTTGATAACTACCTGCTCCTATGGCTAATGTTAGGTTTTTATGTGCTTTAAAGTTTAGACCTCCTTTATATTCATAGTAATGAAAATTGTCATAAAATTTTAATGAACGTAATTGTGCTTCGCCAAAAAAACTCCATTTTTCATTATGGCTGTATTTCAAATTTAAAATATTCCAAGTACCCAAATCATTGGTTTGAGCAGTTGATACAAATGGTATAAAACCGAAAAGGATAACCCAATATTTCATCATTTTTTTTGTACAGTTTTCATTTGAATAATATCTACCAAAAAAGCAAAAGCCATTGAAAAATAGATATATCCTTTTGGAATTTCAAAATGTAAACCTTCTGCTAATAATGCAACACCAATCATCATCAAAAAGCAAAGCGCTAATATTTTAAAAGAAGGGTGTTTGGTAATAAATTGGCTTATTGGCTTAGAAGCAAAAAGCATAATAAGGACAGTAACAATAACAGCAGTATACATAACCCAGAGTTCTTTTACCATTCCTACAGCAGTAATAATGGAATCAATAGAAAATACTAAATCCAAAATGATTACTTCTGATAATAATTTTTTAAAACTGATTTTTTTAGGAATAGTAGGAGTATCCTCCATTGCAATTTCAGATTTATGATAAA
>CANGTN010000089.1 GCA_947456805.1 Chitinophagaceae bacterium
TTGTAATTTTTTAGATGAATTTGTTTGTATAGAATTATTTTATTTCTGCTAAAAATTGTAATAATAAATCTGTTGCTTTTCTTCTGTGGCTAAAAATATTTTTTTCATTCATCGACATTTCTGCAAATGTTTTTGTACTACCCAATGGCATAAAAACAGGATCGTACCCAAAGCCTTTGTTGCCCAATTCTTGTTGTGTAATTTTTCCTTCACAAACACCTTCAAAGAAAAATTCTTTGCCATCCATTAATAATGAAATTACCGTTCTGAATTTTGCATTGCGATTGGTTTTATTTTCTAAATTTTGTAAGAGCAAATCAATATTTGCTTGAAAGTCTTTTCCTTTATCTGCATACCTTGCGCTTCTCACACCTGGTTCACCATTTAATGCTTCAACTTCAAGTCCTGTGTCTTCGCTGAAGCAATCCAATTTTGTTATTGAATAAATTGTAGTAGATTTCTCTGTAGCATTTGCTTCTAATGTATCATGAGGTTCCGGAATATCAATATCAATACCGGCTTCCTGTAATGTGATGATATTGAACTGTTTGCCTATTACTTTCTTTATCTCATCTATCTTGTGTTGGTTATTGGTAGCAAAAATTAAAGTGCGCATGATTGAGGATATTTTGAAGTGCTTGTTTCTTTTAATAGATGTTTTATTAAAATGTTTAAGCTGAAAATCAGAAATTTATTTCAGTTGAAAAAACTGTTGAAGATATTTCCATAATTTACCCTTTTCTTCTTTTGCATTTTGTGTATTTCCCTGCATTGTTTCAAGTGAAACTGCTGTTAGATAATTACAATTGTCAAGTTGTTTAATTTGATATTGTGTAATTGAAAATGGTAATTCAATATTTACTATTGTTGGCCCAAATACCAATAGATAATTTGGTTTCAGCTCATTTATTATTGTATTTAACGTAACTCTTGTTTTTGCAAAATTGATAATTGCAACGTCACCAACATTTAATTTACATGCTGCCAAAATAGACGATAAAAATGTGTAAGTATTGTCATTTAAAAATACCGCTTCAGTATCATGTACAATTATGGTGATTTGTTTTTTGTTGTCGCCCAAAAACCATTTTCCTTTTGGGATTTCATCAACATCTTGTTTTTTTTCTTGAGCTGCTTGCTGATTATCTTGTACAACTATGCTTTCTTTGTATAAATCCACTAAAACAAAGGCGGGCAATTGTATATTTTGTAAACTTGATTTCATTTAAAAATAATAACGAGTGTTAGTTTTCAAAATTTTCTTTTCTTTGCAACAAATATATTCCTATGACAGCATCAATAGACATAAATATTACAAAAGTTAAAACAAGTAAACTCAATGATATTTCTTTGGAGAATATTCCATTTGGAAAATACTTTACAGATCACATGTTAGAGGCAGAATATGAAAATGGTGAATGGAAGAATATTGAAATAAAACCTTATCAACCGCTGCTATTAGAACCTTCTATTGCTGCATTGCATTATGGCCAGGCAATTTTTGAGGGCATCAAAGCCTACAAAGATGAAGATGGCAATGCTTTTATTTTCAGACCATCCGATAATTTTAAGCGTTTTAATATTTCTGCAGAACGTATGCAAATGCCAACTGTTCCTGAAGATATTTTTATGGAAGGAATACGTATGTTGGTTGATATGGATAAAAAGTGGATACCATCAATGGCAGACCACAGTTTGTACATCAGACCTTTTATGTTTTCTACAGATAACGTAATAGGAGTAAAGCCCTCTGAGACTTATAAGTTTATGATTATTCTAAGTCCTACAGGTCCGTACTACAATGTTCCTATGAAAATTTATGTAGAAGAAAAATATACAAGGGCTGCTCCGGGTGGTGTTGGATTTAGTAAAAACGCAGGGAATTATGGTGCAAGCATGTTGGCTACAGCATTGGCAAAAAAGGCAGGTTATGATCAAGTATTATGGACAGATGCTTTTGAACATAAATATTTGCAAGAGGTTGGAACAATGAATGTATTTTTTATAATTGGTGATACGGCTGTAACGCCTTCTTTGGAAGAAGGAACTATTTTAGCCGGTGTAACAAGAGATAGTGCAATTACAGTATTGCAAGAAATGGGCTTTAAAATTGAAGAAAGAAAAATAACTATCGATGACTTAATAAATGCACACAAATCTGGTGCATTGTTTGAAGTGTTTGGAACAGGAACCGCCGCAACCATTTCATTAATTAAAGAGTTAAGGTATAAAGACTATGTCATTAAATTTGATGTAGACCAGTGGAAAACAGCACCCGAGTTGAAAAAGAGATTAAATGATATTCGTTACAACAGAGTGCCTGATAACTATGGCTGGATGATTAAAGTCTAACCATGAAAAGGTATAGATTTCAAGTAAATTATCTGTTTATTTTAAGATAAAAATGAATTTTATACTCGAAAAAATAAATTATTTTTGAATTTGAGATTTTAATTTTGGAATTATAAAGGATGACACCTACTTTTGCCGTCCGAAAAAAAATAAAAGGGTTACAATGCCTACAATACAACAATTAGTTAGAAAAGGCCGTGAAATCATCAGGGCAAAAAGTAAGTCAAGAGCTTTAGATGCATGTCCACAACGTCGTGGTGTATGTACTAGAGTTTATACAACTACTCCAAAAAAACCAAACTCTGCTTTGCGTAAAGTTGCGAAAGTGCGTTTGACAAATAAAATTGAGGTGATTGCCTATATCCCTGGAGAAGGGCATAATTTGCAAGAGCACTCAATCGTGTTGATACGTGGTGGAAGGGTAAAAGATTTACCTGGAGTACGTTATCATATTGTACGTGGTAGTTTAGATACTGCCGGCGTAAAAGACAGAAAACAAAGTCGTAGTAAATACGGAACTAAAAAAGTAAAAGCAAAAAAATAATTCTTTACAAGAATTATTCATAATCTGAATCATTTAATTTGATATACCATGCGTAAAGCACAAGCAAAAAAATTACCTCTGGCACCCGATGGGCGTTTCAACGATAAAATGGTAACTCGTTTTATCAACAATTTAATGTGGGACGGAAAGAAAAGTACTGCAATCACAATTTTTTATGATGCAGTAGATAAAGTAAGTAAAATCACTAATGAAGACGGATACGAAATTTGGAAAAGAGCATTGGTTAATGTTACTCCAGCCGTAGAAGTTAGAAGCAGAAGAATTGGTGGTGCTACATTTCAAATTCCAAGTGAAGTGCGTGCTGATAGAAAAATTTCTTTAAGCATGAAATGGTTAATCCGTTACAGCCGCGAAAGAAATGGTAGAACAATGGCTGATAAATTAGCTAATGAAATTATGGCTGCAAGCAAAGGTGAAGGTGCTGCATTCAAGAAAAAAGAAGATGTGCACCGTATGGCAGAAGCTAATAAAGCATTCTCACATTTTAAAGTATAAATCTAAATTACTTTCATATTTTAAACCCTGTCCTCTTAGGATAGGGTTTTTTATTATGCTGAATTCAATGGATTGCAGTATATAATATTTATCAGTTTATTTGATTGATTCTATTTTTATTTGCTATATTTTTTTTGCCCCCTTTTTCATCTTCATTTAAACGTAAAAAGACCTGTTTTCAATAGTTGTTTTTTATTTTTTCAAAAAAAATAAAAAATAGTTTAAAAAAACTTTGATGGTTAATGTTTAACACCCTACATTTGCACCCCAACCAAAAATTGGGTCTCTATTATGTCTCAAAGAATTAGAATCAAATTACAGTCTTACGATCATAACTTAGTAGATAAATCTGCTGAGAAAATTGTAAAGACAGTTCGCAGTACAGGGGCAGTTGTAACTGGTCCTATTCCTTTACCTACTCGTAAAAGAATCTTTACTGTATTGCGTTCACCGCACGTGAATAAGAAAAGTCGTGAACAATTCCAGTTGTGTACGCACAAGCGTTTATTGGATATTTACACTTCATCATCTCGTACGGTTGATGCTTTGAGTAAATTAGATTTGCCTTCAGGGGTAGAGGTTGAAATTAAAGCATAAGTATTTTCACTTCGAAGAAGTTTAAATAAAAGTTCTTATAATTAATCGTCATCTCTCAATTGTTTCAAACAACAAGAAAAGAGCTCTGATACAAAAAATTCTCTTCGAGTCTTTAACACAAAAAGAGAAAAGTACATATAAACAGGCCCTTCGAGGTTTGTTTACTCCCGGTACTTCCCCTCATTATAAATCATCTTTATAATGAAACTAAGGAAAAGGTCGGCAGCAAACAGGGATTGAATGAAGCAAATTCATCTGGCTTCATGTCCCAAATACCTCAAGCGGGGCACAAACCGCAAAACGATGAAAGGAATTATTGGTAAAAAAATTGGTATGACGAGCATCTTCGAAGCAGATGGCAAGCAAACAGCTTGTACCATTATCGAGGTAACTCCAAATATCGTTACTCAAGTTAAAACCATTGAAAATGATGGTTACAACGCACTTCAATTAGCAGTTGGTGATAAGAAAGAAAAGCATGCTACCAAAGCTGCAATCAATCACTATGCAAAAGCAAGCACTCCGGCTAAAAAAATCACTAAAGAATTTCGTAATTACTCAATAGAGAAATCATTAGGAGAAACTATTTCCATTGATATTTTTGAAGAGGGTGATAGTGTACAAGTTGTAGGCACAACCAAAGGAAAAGGATTTCAGGGTGTTGTAAAACGTCATGGCTTTTCCGGAGTTGGTGAAGCCTCCCATGGTCAACACGATCGTCAAAGAGCTCCCGGTTCTATCGGTGCATCTTCATATCCTTCAAGAGTATTCAAAGGAATGAGAATGGCAGGTAGAATGGGTGGTGACAGAGTAAAAATGAAAGGCTTAAAAGTTGTAAAAATTTTCCCTGAAAAAAATTATATTCTTGTAAGTGGTTCAGTTCCGGGTCACAACAATTCAATTGTATTAATCCAGAAGTAATCACATTTTAATTAAATTCAGATGCAAATAGATGTTTTAAATATACAAGGACAAAAAACCGGAAGAACGGTTGAATTGCCCGAAGAAGTTTTTGGTATTGAGCCTAATGATCATGTAATTTACTTAGCTGTAAAACAATACATGGGTGCTCAACGTCAAGGTACACACAAAGTAAAAACTCGTGCCGAAGTTCAAGGTGCAAGCCGTAAACTTCACAAACAAAAAGGAACTGGTGGAGCTAGAAAAGGTAACATCCGTAACCCTTTATACAAAGGTGGCGGTACTATTTTTGGACCAAAACCTCATGGTTATGATATCAAGTTAAATCGCAAAGTTAAAGATTTAGCTAAAATATCTGCACTAAGTTATAAAGCTAAAGAAAATGCAATTCTTATTGTTGAGGATATTACAATGGAATCACCAAAAACCAAGGAATTGGTTACTGTAATGGGTGCATTGAACATAGCAAACAAGAAAACAATTATAGTTTTACCAGAATATAATGATAATGTTTATTTAAGTACACGTAACGTACCTAATGTAACAAGTACATTGTTAGCAGACATTAACACTTACGAAATTGTAAATGCAGATGTACTGGTATTAACTGAGAATACAGCAAAAATCTTTGCAGAAAACGAAACTGCAGAAGCATAATTAAGAACACGTTTCAACTGATATAAAATGAAACTTACAGAAGTATTAGTAAAGCCGATATTAACTGAAAAAGCAAATGGACAACAAGAGAAATTACGTTGCTATGCATTCAGAGTAAATAAAAAGGCGAATAAATTAGAAATTAAAAAAGCAATTGAAGAATTTTACGGAGTTACAGTAACTGATGTAAATACAGCAGTTGCACCAGGTAAAAACAAAACTCGTTATACCAAAGCCGGATATATCAAAGGTGCAAAACCATCTTATAAGAAGGCTTTTGTAACTGTTGCAGTAGGAGAATCTATTGATTTGTACGCAAATATTTAGTTTCTTTTCAAAAATTGTGAAATAACAAAATCATTATAGTAAGCGAAGCTGAAAATTTCGCATAAAAGTTAAAAAAATGGCATTAAAGAAGTACAAACCAATGACCGCCGGCACAAGATGGAAAATTGGTAATGCGTATGCTGAGATTACAACTAACACACCTGAAAAAAGTTTGTTGGAGCCAATCAAAAAAACTGGCGGACGTAACTCACAAGGTCGCAGATCAATGAGATATATTGGTGGTGGTCACAAAAAACAATATCGTATTATTGATTTCAAACGTAACAAGTTTGATATTGAAGCTACTGTTGATTCTATTCAATATGATCCAAATCGTACAGCATTTATCGCATTACTTGTATATGCTGATGGTGAAAAGAGATACATCATTGCACCACAAGGTTTACAAGTAGGTGCGAAGGTAATCAGCGGAAATAGTGTTGCTCCAGAAATTGGGAATGCATTGCAAATGAAAAACATACCATTGGGTACAGTAATTCATAACATTGAAATGCAACCAGGACAGGGTGGAAAGTTGATTCGTAGTGCAGGTACATCTGCTCAATTAGCGAATAAAGAAGAAAAATATGCAGTTCTCAAAATGCCAAGTGGTGAGTTAAGAAAAGTTTTGATTAACTGTTTCGCTACAGTGGGTGTTGTTTCTAATGGAGATCATAATTTGGAAACAGCTGGTAAAGCTGGAGCCAATCGTTGGAAAGGTGTTCGTCCACGTGTAAGAGGTGTTGCGATGAACCCGGTAGATCACCCGATGGGTGGTGGTGAAGGTAGAGCAAGTGGTGGACATCCTAGAAGCAGGACAGGTAAGTATGCTAAAGGTGAAAAAACAAGAACAAGAGGAAAAGGAAGCGACAAATTAATCATACAACGTCGTGACGGAAAAAAACTAACTAAGTAATTTCTTATTGTTAAAATATTTTCTCAAAGAAAAAAATAAACAAGCTAAATAATTAAATATGCCTCGTTCAATTAAAAAAGGTCCTTACGTTGATGCAAATTTAGATGCTAAAGTTGTAGCAATGAATGATCCAAAAGCAAAAAAAGGTGTTATCAAAACATGGAGCCGTCGTAGTACAATTACTCCTGACTTTGTAGGACATACATTTGCAGTTCATAATGGAAATAAATTTATTCCTGTTTATGTTACAGAATTCATGGTAGGTCATAAACTAGGAGAATTTTCGCCAACAAGAAATTTCAGAGGTCACTCAGGTTCTAAACAATAAGTTGATAAATTGAAAGTTAAATTGTTTTAAATTAAACTTCAATATTTATTACTAATAATAAAATAAAAATGGAAGCATTAGCTAAATTAAATAATTATCCCACAGGTCCACGCAAAATGCGTTTACTTGCTGATGTAATCAGAGGGATGGAAGTAGAAA
>CANGTN010000090.1 GCA_947456805.1 Chitinophagaceae bacterium
AATTCATTCATAATTTCGGTTTCATATTGCAACCATTCTTGCCAGCGTCTTTTTACTTTTTCTTTTTCAATATAAGTCTCAGATAAATGAATAAATAAAGTATAATGTCCGGCTTCGCTTTCCATAAATCTTCTATAAAATTTTTTCAGATAGGGATCTTCCAGTCCTTCACTCAATCGCTTGAAACGCTCACAGCTTCTTGCTTCTATCAAAGCCATTGTCAGCATTTGATCTAAAAAACGATCTTCTCTATGCCCCCCTTTTTTTTGAAACACCAACAACTTGTTTACATAATCATCTTTTCGTTGTACGCCTAACTGAAAGCCACGTTTATACAATTCGTTTAAAACCAATCTAAAATGTCCCCATTCTTCCGTAACAATTGGTGCCAATTCTTTCACCACCAATTCTTTTTCACTATATCGTTGAATCAATGAAATGCAAGTCATTGCTGCTTTTTGCTCGCAATACGCATGGTCTGTTAATATCGCTTCAATACTGATACTTGCCAAATCAACCCATCTTGGGTCAGTTGGTAATTGTAATCCTAAAATATTTTTTGTGTCTTGAGAAAGTTCCATATTTTATTATTTTATAATCAGTTACATTGCAAAAATTGAACACCTGTTGCGTCGCACACTTCAAGGTTTTGTTCTTTATTCAACTTTGCAAATATCTCAATTTATATCTATCAGCTCTTTCTAATCTTCACAAAACTATACATCAAAATACGGGCTCTAACCCTTACTTTTGCGCCAAATAAGTAAAGAATAAAGAGTATGTTAAGTGCAAGAAATATTACGTTGGCTTATGGAAAACGCGTATTGTTTGATGAAGTAAATATCAATTTTTTAAAAGGAAATTGTTATGGAGTTATTGGTGCAAATGGTGCAGGAAAATCAACATTTCTAAAAATATTAAGTGGTGAAATTGAACCAAATAAAGGCAGTGTAGAAATTGGGAAAGGCGAAAGAATGAGTTTCTTAAAACAAAACCAGTTTGAATTTGATGAAGAAACTGTTCTCAACACCGTTCTAATGGGGCATAAAGAAATGATGGCTGTCATGCAAAAAAAAGATGCCATCTACATGAACCCCGATGCTACAGAGGATGATTATATGAAGGCAAGTGAACTGGAAGCTGAGTTTGGTGAAATGGGCGGCTATACTGCTGAAAGTGATGCAGGAAGTATATTAGGAGACCTTGGTGTAAAAGAAGAATACCATCAGTCTTTAATGAAAGATATTCCTAGTAACATGAAAGTGCGTGTGTTATTGGCACAGGCTTTATTTGGCAATCCGGATATTTTATTATTGGATGAACCTACCAATGGTTTGGATATTGAAACAATTGGATGGTTAGAAAATTTCCTGGCTGATTATGAAAATATTGTGTTAGTTGTAAGTCACGACAGACACTTTTTAGATACCGTTTGTACACACGTTGCAGACGTAGACAGAGCAAAAATTAAAGTATTTACCGGTAACTATACTTTTTGGTATGAAAGTAGTCAGTTAATGGCTCGTCAAATCAATGATAAGAATAAAAAGAACGAAGAAAAACGCCAAGCTTTATTAGATTTCATTGCTCGTTTCTCTGCCAACGCAAGTAAGAGCAAACAAGCAACTTCACGTAAAAAAGCATTAGAAAAATTAACTATTGAAGAAATAGAACCGAGCAACAGAAAGTATCCAGGCATTATATTTCAACCATTACGTGAAGTTGGAAATCAGATTTTAAATGTAGAAAATTTAAGTAAAAGTGTAGATGGCAGAAAATTATTTGAAAAGGTTTCTTTCAGTGTAAATAAAGGAGAGAAGATTGCATTTTTGAGTAAAGATCCATTGGCTGTAACCTCATTTTTTGAAATTATTAATGATAATGCAAATGCTGATGGAGGAAAATTTGAATGGGGAACAACCATTACAAAAGCATATTTACCGCTTGAAAATAATGAGTTTTTTAATGAGGGTTTGGGATTAATGGATTGGCTACGCCAGTACGTTCCCCCTCATATTACTGATGCTGATGAGCCTTTCTTACGCGGATTCTTAGGCAAAATGCTTTTCAGTGGTGATGATATTGCTAAAAAAACAAATGTATTAAGCGGTGGTGAAAAAGTACGTTGTATGGTAAGCCGTATGATGTTGCAAAACCCGAATTTAATTTTACTTGATCAGCCTACTAATCACCTTGATTTGGAAAGTATTCAAAGCTTTAATGAAGGTTGTCAGACATTTCCCGGAATTGTTTTACTAACTTCTCATGATCATACATTCATGCAAACGGTTGCCAACAGAATTATAGAATTAACTCCTAAAGGAATCATTGACAGACTAATGACTTTCGATGAATACATGGAAGATAAAAGAGTGAAGGAATTGAGAGAGGAAATGTATTCCTAGGCTTTTTAGTTTTATAGTTTACAGCAAGTAGGTCGAAGTTTGAATCAGTTGAAATAGTTCCAGTTAGACCTGTCATTTTATCTCTGTTCAGTATATTTCACATAAAGCAACGACGCAAATAAATCAAGCAAATGGTATTTTCATTTTTTTGCTTTCTGTGCCTTCGATTCAAAACTCTTTTTTAATTAAATTTAAAAAAAATCAATCCTTCCAAGTCAATAAAACTTGTATCATAAAGAATAGATAACTTAGCTTTCACATTGGTACAAAATTACTTGAAGAATTTATATTACATATTTTTTGCACTTGCAGTATTCCTTACCTCAAGCCTGAATGCTCAATTCAATGGGCAAAGTAATTTAGTTACCAAAAAAATTGCTGCCAAAGGTCTGATTCAACTGAGTGATAAAGTTATTGTTCCGCAGTCTGTTTTTATACAAAATCTGGATTCAACTTTTTATTCCATCAATTCATCAAAAGCAACATTACTATGGCTTAAAAAAACTATGACAGATAGTGTTTGGGTAACTTTCCGAACTTTCTATTTTGCGTTTAATACCAAACAGCAACGCTTTAATTATGATTCAATTCAAAATCGCTTTTTAACTAAACCCTTCACGTTTAATACCAACAACAAATCCAATTTATCCAACGGAACTTTTGATTTTGGCAAGATGCAATACAATGGCAGCTTTGGCAGAAGTTTAAGCTTTGGCAACAACCAAGATGCAGTTTTTAATTCACAGCTCAATTTACAAATCAGTGGCATGCTTGCCGATAGTATAGAAATTGCAGCAGCTATTACCGATAACAATATTCCAATTCAACCCGATGGTACAACCCAGCAATTGAACGAGTTTGACAGGATTTTAATTCAAATAAAAAAGAAAAACTGGGAAGTGAACTTGGGTGATATTGATATCAGAGAAAATCAAAATTACTTCCTAAAGTTTTATAAAAGATTGCAAGGTATATCTTATCAACAACAATATTCATTCAATCAACAAAACAACAATCAAATCACCATTGCCGGTGCGATTGCCAAAGGAAAATTTACCCGAAATATTTTTCAGGGATTGGAAGGAAACCAAGGACCATACAGGCTTCAGGGTACCAACAATGAATTTTATTTAATCATTTTATCCAACTCTGAAAAAGTATTTATAGATGGCGAATTAATGCAACGTGGCGAAGACCAGGATTATGTGATCAACTACAACACAGCAGAAATAACATTTACGCCAAGGCGAATGATTACAAAAGACAAAAGAATTCAGGTTGAGTTTGAATATGCCGACAGAAACTTTTTAAACTCTGTTTTTTATGCAGAAAACAAAATGCAAATCAACAAACGATTGTCTTTTACTGTAGCAGCTTACACCAATACAGATGCAAAAAATTCAACCATCAACCAAAATTTAGATGCACGTCAAAAACAATTTTTAGCAAATATTGGCGATAGTATTCAGAATGCTTTTTATAAATTTTCCTCCATTGATTCTTTTTCAGTTTCCAAAATTTTATACGCTAAAAAAGTTAATCCAGTCAATCCTTTGTGGGACAGTATTTACGTGTATTCTACCAATCCTTCTGAAGCAAAATATAATTTGAATTTTATTGAAGTAGGCATCAACAAAGGCGATTACATCAATTACTTTAATTCTGCCAACGGCAAAGTATATGAATACATCAGTCCCGTTAATGGCGTAAAACAAGGAAATTACGAAGCAGCTACCTATTTGGTTACACCCAAAAAACAACAAGTGATTACAATAGTTTCAAAATATCAAATTACTGCAAATACAACACTCGAGTCGGATGTTGCATTGAGCAATTATGATGTCAATACTTTTTCGTCAAAAGATAAAAACAATAACAACGGTTATGCTGCTAAATTTTTATTATCAAACAATAAAAAATTATCTGAAAAATTACAAATCAATTCGGCTGTAGGGTATGAGTGGGTAGATCAAAATTTTAAACCCGTTGAAAGACTTCGTAGCGTAGAATTTAGCAGAGACTGGGGTTTGCCCATTTTGCCACAAATTGTAACAGAGCATTTGCCCAAAGTAATGTTTGAAATAAAAAATAATAAAACCAATGCGTTAATAAAATACAATGTAGATGGTTACTTGAGAAGCGATAAATTCAATGCAGTAAGAAATACAATTATAATACAAAATGAAAATGTAAAAAGTGGTTTCAATATCAATGCCAATGCAAGTATGGTAAGCAATTCAACGCCGGCAGACAAAGGTAGTTTTGTAAAAGTTAATGCCGAAGTTGCGCAGCTATTGCAACAATTAAAAATGTATCAGGTAGGTGTTTCTTATTTGTTAGAAAAAAATCTTCAACGAAATAATATAGCCGATACACTCACACCACTCAGCTTTGCATTCGAAAATATTGGCTTCTTTATCAAAAGCAATACAGCCAAAAAAAACAATTGGGCTTTCACGTATTTTACTCGTCAGGATCAATTGCCGCAAACCAAACAATTAGTGCTAAAAGACAAAAGCAACAATTATAATTTTACCACACAATTGCTTCAAAACAACAACCATCAATTCAGGTTAAATATTACTTACAGAGAATTAATAGCAAGTAACAACTTTCATCATAATTACAATTCTGAAAAAAGTTTATTGGGCAGATTTGAATACACCATCAATGAATGGAATGGTTTTATAACAGGAAATACTTTGTATGAACTCGGTTCGGGACAAGAACAACGCAGAGACTTCAGTTACATTGAAGTGCCAGCGGGTAGGGGTGAACATGCATGGATAGATTACAACAACGATGGTATTCCCCAACTGAATGAATTTGAAATTGCTTTGTTTCCCGATCAGGCAAAATTTATCAAGGTATTTACCCCAACCAATCAGTTTATTAAAGCCAATTTCAATCAGTTTAATTACAACATCAATATCAGCCCGAGGGCTTTAAGCAATGCGTTTCACAACAAAAAAATTAAAAATTTTGTTACCAGATTAACGGCACAATCATCAATGCAAATTGGTAAAAAAATAATTGCCACCGATTATATTTCAGTAAATCCATTCAAAGGAAATATTGATGATACGGCTTTAATCAGTTTAAACAATATTTACAACAATACCATATCCTTCAACCGTTTCAGCAGTATTTGGGGCGTAGATATTTCCAATGTACGTAGCTTCAGCAAAGCATTGTTAACTTATGGTTTTGAAAGCAGAACTTTGACCAACTGGCAAATCAGGTTAAGGGCAACAATTAAAAAGCAATACACTTTTGAAGTCATTCAAAAATTATCAAACAATAGTTTAGCAACACCAAAATTTGCCAACAGAAATTTTGATTTGGCAACATCAAGTATTGAACCAAAAGTTACTTACACCTATGCTACAAAATTCCGCTTGCTCACTTCCTTTTTGTATACAACCAAAACCAATGCATTCGCTTATGGCGGAGAAACAAGCAACAGCAATGCGTTGAATATTGAAACCAAATACAACGCTGTAAACAATACAAGTCTTTTAGCAAAATTTACCTACAGCAATATCTCCTTTACCGGCTTACCCAATACCTCAGTAAGTTATATTATGCTTGATGGATTATTGCCTGGAAAGAATTTTTTATGGACTGTGGAACTTACCAAAAGACTCGGTAATAATTTAGAATTAAGTTTCAATTACGAAGGAAGAAAACCTGCCGAAACAAGAATAATTAATATTGGGAGAGCCACTTTGAGGGCGCTATTATAAATCATTTTCGGGAATGATGATAAATTCACTGCAACTCTTTGCATTTGTATGCTGCATTCTTTTATTTTTGCAACTCATCAATTTTAATAACAGCAATCATGAGATCAATAGCATTCAGAGAGGCACTAAGAGAAGCAATGAGTGAAGAGATGAGAAGAGACGAAAGAGTTTTTTTAATGGGAGAAGAGGTTGCAGAATACAATGGTGCTTACAAAGTGAGCCAGGGTATGCTTAAAGAATTCGGACCAAAAAGAGTGATTGATACGCCAATAGCCGAATTAGGCTTTACTGCCATTGCAGTAGGTGCTGCACAAAATGGCTTGAAACCGATTGTTGAATTTATGACATGGAACTTTGCTGTTTTGCCTTTGGATCAGATACTAAACACTGCAAGTAAAATGCTTGCAATGAGTGGCGGACAAGTGGGTTGTCCGATTGTATTTCGTGGTCCAAACGGTAGCGCCGGACAATTGGGAGCACAACACAGTACAGCATTTGAAAGTTTGTATGCAAATATTCCAGGAATTAAAGTAGTTTCTCCAAGCAATGGATATGATGCTAAAGGATTGTTGAAACAAGCAATTCGTTATGAGAATGATCCTATTGTTTTTATGGAAAGTGAAGTAATGTATGGCGATAAAAGCGATGTGCCTGATGAAGAATACTATATTCCATTGGGTAAAGCTGATGTTAAAAAGGCGGGCAGAGATGTAACTATCGTTTCATTTAATAAAATGATGAAAGTTGCTTTAGGAGCTGCTGCTGAACTAGAAAAAGAAGGCATCAGCGCTGAAGTAATTGATTTAAGAACAATTCGACCGTTGGATTGGCATACTATTTTGGAAAGCGTTAAAAAAACAAACCGTTTGGTAATTGTTGAAGAACAATGGCCATTTGCAAGTGTTAGCAGTGAAATTACTTACCGTATACAAAAAGAAGGGTTTGATTATTTAGATGCACCTATACGCAGAATTACCAGTGCCGATGCACCAATGCACTATGCACCAAACCTTGTAGAAGCTTATTTACCAAGCATCGCCGGAACTGTGAAGCTGGTAAAAGAAGTGATGTACCAAAGAAAATAAAAATCTCAAACTGATAAAAATTCCCAAAGTATATTA
>CANGTN010000091.1 GCA_947456805.1 Chitinophagaceae bacterium
ATTGCCCGAAGGTTAAATTCTTCGGGCATTTTTTTTGTGTAATGTTAAAAATACCAATATTAAGAGGTAGTACAAATCCAAATTAAACTTTTATAATGTTTAGCGTCTTAAAAATTGATTAATTAAAAAAACATTATTTTCAAATTACAATTACTTCTCTGTTAATAAGATTGATATGAATAATACACCCCGTTTGTTGATGAAAATATTTACAGGAGCTATCATTGCATTTGCTATGTGTTCTTTTTTAATTGACCCACCGATTAACAATGACAAATATAAATTTCCATACAAGGAAGCTAAGTTAACAAGCAGACAAGCTGCGGCACATTTATTAAGCAGATTTACTTATGGTGCAAAACCAGGACAAATAGATGAAGTTATAAAAATGGGGTTGGAAAAATGGTTCATACAACAATTAAATGCAGGTCTTTCAGACGATTCATTATATGAAAGATTGAATAAATATGACGCAATTCATTTTTCCAACAAACAAGTTAATCAATATTTCCCTCAAAGACCAAAAGTGATACGAATGGCCATTGAGGAAGGATTTATTGATAAAGATTCTATTGGCATCAGCGGTAAAAAAGAATACAAGGATAAGATTGAGGAATATATGAAACAAAAAGGGTTCAGGCCAGAGGCTGAGTTATTCCGACAGTTTATCAATCAAAAAATTTTAAGAGCTGTTTATACCAATAATCAATTACAAGAAGTAATGACCGATTTTTGGTTCAATCATTTTAATGTATCGATTACCAAAAATCAATGTGCATTATATATCCCAGCTTATGAAAGAGAGATTATCAGACCCAATGTATTTGGTTCTTTCCAAAATATTTTATTGGCAACTGCAAAGTCTCCTGCAATGTTATTGTATCTAGACAATTTCTCCAGTTCGGGTACCAATCAATCATTTAATGACAATACAAAAAGAAGATTAATACAACAGCAAACCCAACAAGGAAAACGATCACAAGGCTTAAATGAAAACTATGCAAGAGAAGTTATGGAATTGCATACAATGGGTGTTGATGGAGGATATACACAATCAGATGTAACACAAGCAGCACGTGTGTTAACTGGCTGGACAATTTATCCTTTTGCAGATTATGGTGCTGCCGGGACTATGAAAAAAATAATCGAAAAAATTCCTGAAGAAAAATTGGCTGAAAAAGGATTTGTTCATGAAGGAGATTTTCTATTTACCATAAATAGACATGATGATGATGAAAAAATTGTGTTGGGGAAAAAATTTGCTAGAGGTGGGGGATATAGTGAAGGAGTTGAATTATTAAGAATGTTGGCACACCATCAATCTACTGCAAAATTTATTTCAAAAAAAATTGCAGTAAGATTTGTAAATGATAATCCTCCGCAAAGTTTGATTGAAAAAATGGCAAAAACATTTTTAGAAAAAGATGGTGATATCAAAGAAGTATTGCTTACAATGGCTGTTGCACCTGAGTTTTGGGCTACGGATGCTTTGCGAGAAAAAACAAAAGCACCTTTTGAACTTGCTATCAGCAGTATAAGAAGTTTGGATGCAGAGGTGGAACTTCCTTTTCAATTGAATAATTGGATTACAAAAATGGGGCAGAAATTATACTTCTATCAGGCACCAACAGGATATCCTGATAAAGCCCAATATTGGATTAACACAGGATCATTGTTAAACAGAATGAATTTTGGATTGGCGTTGGCAAGTCAAAGAATTCCCGGAATTAAATTTGATTTGGCTGCTTTAAATAACCACCATGAACCTGAAAGTGCCAATGATGCTTTACGCACTTATAGTAAGCTGTTAATGCCCGAAAGAAATCTTGAATCAACTATACAAAGATTAACGCCATTATTAACAGCACCCGACATCAGTAAAAAAGTAAATGCGGCAGCTGATCAATCATCTGTCAATCATTCTAATGATAATAACTTGCAAATGAATAGTGAAGAAGGAATGATGGAGGTAACAAATAATAGTGCTTTGAAGGAAAAGATCAACCGAAAAAATAAGCCGCAATCAAAGGATGTCACATACACTGCTTCATTTGGAAACAACTCTATGCTATCACAAGTTGTGGGCATTATTATTGGTTCACCGGAATATCAGAGGAGATAGATATCGGAAATTAAAAAATATTATTATGAATACAAGAAGAGGTTTTTTAAAAGGTGCCGGACTTGCATTATTTGGTTTAGGTATTGGCGGAGTGCCAACTTTTGTTGCAAAAGCAGCGGCAAGTTTTAAAAAAACCAGTTTGTATAAAAAGAATAAAATACTTATTTGCATTTTTCAGAGAGGTGCAATGGATGGTTTAATGGCGGTTACTCCTTTTACAGATCAATTTTTGAAAGCTGCAAGACCTTCCATTTTTATGGAGGCCGGTAATGGTAAGCCTTTGATAGACTTGGACGGAAGATTTGGATTACATCCTGCTATGAAAAGTTTTGAGCCTTTATTCAAATCAAAACAATTGGCTATTGTGCATGGAATTGGAAGCCCCAACAATTCTCGTAGCCATTTTGATGCACAAGATTATATGGAAAGTGGTACGCCGTTTAATAAAGGAACAAACAGCGGTTGGCTCAATCGTGCGGTAGGATTGCTCGGCCATGATGCTACACCATTTTGTGCTGTTAGTTTAACCAATAGTTTGCCCAGAAGTTTTTATGGTGAAAATCCTGCTGTTGCAATTAATAACATACAAGATTTTAAAATTCAAACAAAAGGAAGTGCCTCTAATTCAAATGCAGTAAGTAAAAGTTTTGAAGACTTGTACGATCAAACATCTAATAATTTATTGAAGGATACCGGCAAAGAAAGTTTTGATGCAATGAAAATGTTGCAATCTGCAGATACTAAAAATTACAAACCCATTAATGGTGCAGTCTATCCTGCTTCAGGTTTGGGTAATAGTTTAAAACAATTGGCACAATTGATTAAAATGGATGTTGGTTTAGAAGTTGGTTTTGCAGAACATGGTGGTTGGGATACGCATTTTAATCAAGGTACAGAAATGGGAACCTTTGCACGTAATGCAAAAGATTTAAGTGATAGTATTACAGCTTTTTGGACTGATTTAGGTCAACTACAAGATGATGTTGTGATTATGACTATGACTGAATTTGGTCGCACTGTAAAACAAAATGGTACAAATGGAACGGATCATGGAAGAGGCTCTTGCAATTTTATTATTGGCAATAATGTGAACGGAGGTATTGTGCATGGCATTGTAAAACCATTAAGCATAGAAAATCTGGAAGATAAAAGAGACCTCGCTGTAACAACTGATTTTAGGGCTGTTTTTAGTGAAGTTGCGCAACAACATTTATTGATAAAAGATAATTCAATTTTATTTCCCGATTGGACAGGAGCAAAGATTGGTGTAATGAAATCATAGTCGAAATAATTTTTTAGCTGATAATAAGCTTACTACAAAACGGAATCCATAATTTAAAATCAAATGATTAGTGTGGTTGTAGTACATCATAATTGTTATTCTTAAAAATTAAATTTTAAAGACACGTTTAAGCCAAGTTTTTATTTTGTAATCTACTCCTGAATATCCATGTAACTTTTGTTGCGTCGCACACTTCAGCTGTATAATAATTCCGGACTGTCATTCCGTAATCTTATTACTTTTGTAGAATTGACATTGATTTAATCAGCATTATTTTTCTTGTATAACTTATGAGTATCAACATTTCATCCTACCAGGCTATTCTTCAACAATTAAAAGATAAAGCAACACTTGTTGCAGTAAGCAAAACAAAACCTGTTGAAGATATTGAAGTCTTGTACAACCTTGGTCAGCGTGACTTTGGAGAAAATTATGTACAGGAACTCGTTGATAAGGAAGCTAAATTACCAAAAGATATACGTTGGCATTTTATCGGTCATTTACAAAGCAATAAAGTAAAGTATATCGCACCGTTTGTACATTTAATTCATGGGGTTGATAGTTTGAATTTATTGAAAGAAATTAATAAACAAGCCCTAAAAAATAATCGTGTAATTGATTGTTTGTTGCAGGTTCATATAGCAGATGAGGCAACAAAATTTGGCTTTGATGACAATTCATTAAATCAATTAATAGGTATCGAGGAATTAAAAAACATCCGTATTGTGGGATTGATGGGAATGGCATCTTTTAGTGATGATTTGCAAAAAGTAAGAAATGAATTCAGGCATTTAAAACAAACTTTCGATCAGCTGCAAATACCCAATCACACACTTCGTATTTTATCCATGGGCATGAGTGGCGACTATCCAATTGCATTGGAAGAAGGCAGCAATTTACTTCGCATTGGCAGCTTACTCTTTGGCGCAAGAAGTTAACTATCGTTAGTTTATTTTATAAAGAATACTATCGTTTCAAGATACTATTGCTATTACATTTGCAACGATTCAATTATTTCAATTTTAAAATATTTTAGGGAGGACATTGCATGAAAGTAATGAAGTTTGGTGGCACAAGTGTTGGTAAGCCTGAACGTATGTATCAGGTAGCGGATTTAATAACCAAAGACAGCGAAGCAAAAATTGTGGTATTAAGTGCTTTAAGCGGAACTACGAATGCGTTGGTAGCAATTGGTAATTGCTTGGCACAAGGAGAAAAAGATCAAGCAAAAGAACACATTGAAAAACTGGAAATTCATTATAAGAATTTCATCATGGATTTGCTTGCCAAAGAAGAATTTCAGGCTAAAGCTGATGCCATTATCGAGGAGCATTTTGACTTCTTGAATATCATTCTTAAAATATCTTTCAGCGATGCTTTAAGTAAAGATATTCTTGCACAAGGCGAATTGATGAGTACCAAATTATTCTGTATTTATTTAGAAGAAAAAGAGATACCACATTTTCTTTTGCCCGCTTTAGAGTTCATGATAATTGATGCAAATGAAGAACCTCAGGTTGGTATCATCAGACAAAAATTAATGCATATTCTGGATAAACATGCAGCAACAAAACTATTCATTACCCAAGGTTATATCTGTAAAAATGCAAAGGGAGAAGTAGATAATTTAAAACGTGGCGGCAGTGACTATACAGCATCTCTAATAGCAGCAGCAATTGAAGCAGAAGTTTGTGAAATATGGACAGATATTGATGGTATGCACAATAACGATCCTCGAGTTGTAAATAAAACGCAGCCAATTGAACAGCTGAGTTTTGATGAAGCTGCTGAACTTGCTTATTTTGGAGCAAAGATTTTACATCCTGCCTGCATTTGGCCAGCACAACAATACAACGTGCCTGTAAAATTATTGAATACCATGCAACCCGATGCAATCGGCACAACTATTGAAGCAATAACGCTTACAAAGGGGGTTAAAGCTGTTGCTGCAAAGGATGGTATTGTAGCAATTAAAATTAAAAGTAGCAGAATGTTGTTGGCTCATGGTTTTTTACGTAAAATATTTGAGGTGTTTGAAAAATACAAAACCTCCATTGATATGATTACAACAAGCGAAGTTGCTGTTAGTGTTACAATAGATACAGATACTTACTTGAATGAAATTGTACTTGAACTAGAAGCATATGGTAAAGTAGAAGTTGAAAAAAAACAAACTATTATTTCAATTGTCGGCAATGAAATAAATGCAAATAATGATGTACTTTCATTAATATTCAATGCAATAAAATCTGTTCCTGTTACAATGGTAAGTTATGGAGGAAGTCTGCACAATATTTCTTTGTTAATACCCGATAACCAAAAAGTAAAAAGTCTGCAATTAATTAACGAGGGTTTATTTGGACTTTAATAATTTTAATATCTATACTTAAAATAACTATTCAATGTTGCAGCAAATTGTTTAATTAGACATTAAGTTTGTTGTAAGCTGAATTAAATCAATAAAAACAAAAGCCTGTATAAGGCATATAATTCCCTGACTATGAAAAATTTCTTATTAACTATTGTATGTTTTTTTGCTATAATTAAAATTTCATTTGCTCAGAAAAAAGCAGCAATTGAATTAATAAAACAATTTGAAATTGCTGCCAAATATTCCAAATGAAGAAAGAGGTGCATCTGATGGTCTTTGTTTGCTTCTTGATTATTGGAGTTAGGTACTTATTCTCAAAAAATTTAAAAATATTTTGCTTTATTTTGTAATACTTTCTCCTAATGAAATCATATCCAATCCATCGTAATTACCGCTGCTCATTAATACTAAATTGGTGTTGGTATAATTTTGTTCCTGTATGAATTGCCACAAATCTTCTTTATCATTTAACACCACCAATCCCGATTTATTAAAACCGGCAATAACTTTTTCTTTTGGTAAATCGGGCATACGTTTTAATTCTAATGCATGCTTGGAATAAAATACAACTGCTACATCGGCTTTGTCTAACGCCCCATTGTATTCGTTCATAAAATTTTCATTCAAACTGCTAAAAGTATGCAGCTCGAGAATACCAATTAATTTGCGGGTTGGATATTGTTGTTTTACTGCATCAATCGTGGCTTTTACTTTGCTTGGGGCATGGGCAAAATCACGGTACACATTGGTTTTGTTATTAGTTGCCATCAACTCTAAACGCTTTGCAGCGCCTGTAAAATCTGCTATTGCAGGTACAAACTCTGCAGCATCAATTCCGATTGCCTTACATGCATAATAAGCAGCAGTGAGGTTGAGTAAATTGTGGTTGCCAAAAACTTTTATTGCACCTTTATTGCCTTCGATATCAATCGTTGTTTTGCCCTGAATAATTTGGTGAGATGGAATAGCATAAGGCTGGTATCGAATATCTGATCTTCTGTTTTTTTCTACTAATTTTTTTAATGTTTCATCTGTTTCATTGTAAATCAACAATCCGTCTTTTTCAATTTTATTGATGAAGATGATGAATTGCTCTAAATAAAAATCGAAGGTTGGGAATACATTGATATGATCCCATGCAATGCCTGTCAGTATTGCAATGTGTGGAAATAAGAAATGAAATTTTGGTTTTCTTTCAATGGCACTTGCCGGATATTCATCACCCTCACAAACAATCACCGGAGCATTGGTAATATTTACGGATTGATCAAATCCTTCAAGTCTTGCACCTACTAAATAATCAAAGTTTTTCTGTAATTTTTTTAGTACGTGCATGATCATGCTTGTAGTGGTTGTTTTGCCATGACTTCCGCCAACAACGATTCTTTTTTTATTGATGC
>CANGTN010000092.1 GCA_947456805.1 Chitinophagaceae bacterium
CCTTGGATGTTCCAAAAACACTTACGATAGTGAAGTTTGTTGATCCAAAGCCAAATAGGCATCCGTTTTTAAAATATAAAGATTAATGTCAGAGTTATCATACAAACTTGCTTGCTCTAAAAGTTCAATTGCTTCTTTATATTTACGTGAGGAAATGAGTAAATCTGCTTTTTTTACCATTAGAAGTGCTGAGTATGGAAATTGTTCCATGCCTATTTCTGAAGCTTCTAAAGCCTCATGCAAAGAATCATTCTCATCAAAATAATCAATAATTTTTTCAAATGATTCTTCTTCCAAGAAAATATGTTTGAGTCCTCTTTTTAAATTATAATAATTTTGCAGTAGATCATTTAATTCTTCTTTATTTTCATGAAAAGGGCTTTGTTCTCTCATGGTGAAAAGTTTAATAGTTCTAAGTTGAAGAAAAAAAATCAAAAAAAAGTACTTTTTATGATTAAATTAACTTCTTGTTAATAACATTAAAATTGTTAAATGTTATAAAAAGCCCTACTTTTGCTACAGATGCAGTTAAATAAACACATAAAAAAATTAGTGCTTGCAATAACATTTGTTCTTGCAATACAAGTTGTTTTTGCTGCTTTCACTTTTACCGGTAACAAAAATAGCCGTGAGAATTCAAAAAAGTATTCACTGAAATATTATAGTAGCCTTTCGAAAAAAGGTGTTTCAATAACTAGTTCAAGATTTCTATTACGCATGAAATTGGGTGATCTCAATATGGCTACAAATACATTACAAAATACTTATCATCTTGAATTAACTAAAGGGAATACAACTTTTATTTATCCATATAAAATGAAAGTAAAAGTTTCCAAATTCAAAACGCCTTCAGCTCCAATCCATTAATTTAAAATTCTATAACCACTTGTGGGTATGTTAAATACTGAAGCTTGTACAGGGCTTAAGTCAATTTTTGTTGCAGTATAATTTATTCTCAATCCTCCAAATTCAATGGTTTCATATTCTAACACCAATCCTGAAATATCTTTAAACTGGTATTCAAATTCTCTAACAGAAAGAATCATTTCAGGTGCAACATATAAGTAAATTACTTCACCGGATTTGTAAGTTAATGAGGCTTTCTTACATGCATAACCCAATATATTTTTTACTTCATTAGTATAAGTTAAAACAGGATCAATGTATTTATTATTTTCAAATTTCCATTTTATGTTATCCAATTTTGTTATAAATTTATTGTTCCCAATTTCTCTTAAAATAGTAGCATCTCCGGTGCTTTGATCAAAAAAAACAGATTGATTAAATGTTGGGCTTACTACATCCACTCTACTATGATTTGCTTTTATATAGACTGTTTTTGAGTTACCTGGAATATTTGACGAAGTTTTTTTGTCAACATTATTACTATCTAATTTAATAGTGTATTTTATTGTACATTCTGCAATGATTCTTTGGCGTTGTGCAGTAACTTTAAGACATAAAAAAAAACCCAGCATACAAATGACACTCTTCATGAATGATTAATTTATCGGTCAATAATTAAAATATTATATTGAATAAAAAAACTACTAAACATTTAATATTCTGTGTTAAATATTCTATGTTACAATATTATGAATTAAGTAAATAAAAAACCTTGCAGGGGTTGCAAGGTTTTCTTAATTTTTTATACCACTATTCAGTAGAAAAACTATTTTTTTGTTTTGTTTTTCAATTCTTGAACTTTTTTCTGACTTTCTATAACTTGTGCATAGCGTTCTTGCCATTTACTTGTCTTTTTAGGAGCCTTTCGTTTCTCCTCAATTTTTGCTAAAATTTTAGTATGGTCTATAATATAATTTTGTATTACAAATTGCAAGCCTAAAGTAACCAAATTACTTACAGTATAATACCAAGTAAGTGCAGATGGCAATTTATTAAAAACAAAGAATAATACAAACGGGAATATATAGGGCATGTACTTCAAAGCAGGGTTATCCTGCGTTGGTGTCATACTCATGTTATAAATTGAAATTAGAAAGCTTGTCAAAACAGCTGTAATTGTGAACAAACTAATATGATTTCCTATTGCCCAAATTTCAGTTTGCCAATGTATAATTGCATCGAAAGAAGATAAATCTTTACTCCATAAAAACTCTTGTCCGCGTAATGCAATGTTTGAGTTAAAGAAACTATACAACGCAAAGAAGATAGGTATTTGAAGCAATGCAGGAATACAGCCACCCAAAGGATTTACTCCGGCTTCCCTAAATAATTTCATTTGCTCCATTGCAAAACCTTGTTGATCGGTACCAAATTTTTGTTTCAACACATCAAGTTCAGGTCTCAATACTTTCATCTTTGCGCCACTCAAATAACTACTGTAAGTGAGCGGAGCAGTAACAAGTCTTATAAATAATGTTAGTAATAAAATTACCCAACCATAATTTTTTATAAATCCGGCAAAAAAGTTAAACACCGGCATAATAATATAAGCATTAATTGGACGAACAAATGAATACATATCTCTACCCAAATTCACGATTCTGTCCATATCCAATGGCGTTTGCTTTTTTAATATTCTGTAATCATTTGGTCCATAATATAATTGGAAAGGAACAATGGCAGTTTTACCCGGCGCTACATTAATTTGAAAATTGGATTCAATATTTGCTAATAATTTAGAAGTATCCACAAGACTTCTTGTCCAATTTACATTACCACTATTGAAATTATTTTTTGCTACCAAAGTTGTATTAAAAAATTGTTGAACTATACTCATCCATTGTGTAGGTTTTTCAAACTTGTGTTCCGTTTTAGACATGATATAATCAAACTCTTTGTTTTCCACAAAACAAATATTACTCATATTTTGCCTTTCATATGTTGCGCTTTTTTCATGTTGCATGGTTTGGGTTTGCCAACCAATATTCATCAACCCATTCGTTAATAATTGATCAGCACCTACAAAATTTACATCCCAATCAATCATATATGCATCAGGCTTTAGCGTAAATTGATGTGTTACCTTTTTACCAGACGAATCCTGCAAACTATATGTTAAAGATTGAGAACCATCAGCGTTTTTTGTGATTGATGAAGCGGTAAAAAACAAATCGGTAGTTTGGGCTGAGGTGTTATTTCCCGTATTGATGGTATAACCTAATTTATCTTTCTCATTTCCTAATATTACTAAACTACTATCATATGATTTATAATTTTTCAATGTTACAAATTTTACACGACCGCCTTTATTGGTAAGGGTAACTTTCATTAATTCATTTTCAATAGTTGAAAGTTCCTCTTTTGCAAGAGCTGCATTTTTACCAAAATTTGCAGCAAAAGCTATTCTTTCACTTGTATCTCTTTTTGCAGAATCCAACAATCGCTGTTCTTTGATAGCAGGAGTAATTTTTGCAGCTTCTACTTTTGCAATTGAATCTTTAATATGTTTTTCATAGTCGATTGAAGCTTGTTGCATTTTATTATTGTACCAAAAAAAGGCAAAAAACAAAATAGCCAATAAAACAAAGCCAATAATGGTATTCTTATCCGTCTTCATAATTTATCATTTGTGGGGGCAAAGGTAGGGAACGGCAAGTGATTGCTGCTTGTAGATTTTTGAATTAATAATAACTTACCAGTAGATATAAATTAAATGTAATTATAATCGTTTTAAAAAACAAAGCTAAAAGCGAATGACAAAATCTTGTTTTATTTTAAATTCTGTTCTTAGGAAGACAATACCAATAAAAAACAAATCAATGCTTAAAGTTACCTTAGGATGTTGTTTGATGTAACCCCATGCCAGTTCCATTTCTTTGCTCCAATGCACATCATCTACTACTATAATTGTATTTTGATTGGATTTTTCGAGCACTTGGTTGAAATAATCTACTGTTGGTTGATAACGATGATTTCCATCCAAAAAAGCAAAATCAATTTGTTGTAAATTAGAAAGTGTGATTGACAATGTTTCATCAAAATTACCTTCAACCAATTTTATATTGTTTAATTGAAGTTGTTTAAAATTATCCTTAGCAATTGAAACGATTGATGGAGAGCCTTCCATTGTAATCATGGTTGCATCTGGCTTTGCAGCAGCAATATAGGAGGATGTAACACCTAGAGATGTTCCTAATTCAAGTATTATTTCAGGCTTATAGTAATTAATCATCCTAAACAAAAGCTGTGCAAACTTTTTTGACTTTAAAGATGAATTTGCAATTTCAGAAACCTTTCTGTTTTTAGTTAACCCTTTTCTTGATCCTGCCCCAAAATCTTCAATAATTAATTCTTTTTCACTGTTTAATAGTTGCTTTCTAACTGCTTCGATTTTATCATAAGCGTAAAAATTTCTTTTGTCATTCAACACCTCAGTTATAAAAGAATACACAAAAGGAGAATGGATTCCATGACCTTTTCCATTACTGGAACTGAAATAATATTTTAAATATTTGATTGCTAGTTGCAGTGGTGAATACATCATGATTTTTCTTGCTGACTTGGTAATTTTTTAAGCATCCAAAGTAATGCATAAACTGCGGTAAATAAGGATATGTAATTAAGTATTTTAAAACTGATGTTGTAAGGTAAATAATAGATTATAAACGGCAGAGTATGGCTTTTATTTATTGAGCTATAACATGATTGAATAAAATTCCATTGAATGATTACAAACATCACAATACTGAACATTTTATTTGCCATTAATTTTTTAAAAAGAAACAGATAGGGCAGAAAAACCAAAAGTAAAAACCTGATCTCGAACCAGTCCAACATCAATTTAGATTCACTACTTTTTTCAACCTTGAAGTTTAATGATGAAGTAAACTGAATGAGTTTATAGAATTGAAAAAGTAAATACCAGCTGTAACAAATGAGCAAAACATTACTTACAGCAATAAAATTTTGTACATATCTTTTTCTAGTTTTTTCAACTAAAAGTGAAATGATAATAAAAATTAAAATCGAAAAAGAATAGGCAATATCAATAAACTCAAATATCATAAGCTATTTTCTTTCCCATGTTTCAAATGTATAAGCATATTGATGTTTAGCGTCTGCAGGATAATCTTGTTTTTTAACCAATTGAAAAACATTGGTATCAATAACCGGAAAAAAAGTATCGCCCTCCATAATTGTATGAACTCGAGTTATTAAAATTTTTGTAGCAACAGAAAATGCCTGTTTATAAATTTCTCCTCCCCCGGCAATCATGATTTCTTTATAATCGTTCTTCTTGGCAAATGAAATAGCAGCTTCAATACTTTCAACAACCATAATTCCATCTGAAATAAAGTCTTTTTGTTTGGTAATTACAATATTCAATCTACCATTGAGTGGTTTACCTCCCAAGCTTTCAAAAGTTTTTCTTCCCATAGCTACCGGCATAGCCCAAGTTACATTTTTAAAAAACTTAAGATCATTAGGTAAATACCAAAGCAACTGGTTATTTTTTCCAATTGCATTATTGGTAGAAGCTGCTACTACTAGGGTAATTACCATATTTATCGATTACAGAGTTTAAAGAAAACGCTTAATTTTTATACAGCTACTGGAGCTTTGATATGTGGATGACTTTGATAATTTTCAAGCGTAAAATCAGAAAAGCTAAACCCGAAGATGTCATTTATTGCCGGATTAATTTTTAGCGTTGGCAAATCATATGGCAAGCGTGTTAATTGCAATTCGGCTTGTTGAATATGATTCTTGTATAAATGCACATCACCAAAACTATGTACAAAATCGCCAACATCTAACCCACAAACCTGAGCAATCATCATAGTAAGCAAAGCATAAGAAGCAATATTAAAAGGAACACCTAAAAAAACATCTGCACTTCGCTGATACAATTGACAACTCAATTTACTTTTTGTTTCACCCAAATTAATATTGGGAGGTGCTACATAAAATTGGAACATCGTATGACAAGGCATTAAAGCCATTTTAGGCAAATCACCTACATTCCATGCACTAACGATTAATCTTCGGCTGTCCGGATTTGATTTTATTTGTTGAATTAAATCAGAAATTTGATCCACTACATGTCCATCTGCACTTTGCCAGCTTCTCCATTGTTTTCCATAAACTGGTCCAAGTTCGCCATTTTCATCAGCCCATTCATTCCAAATGCTTACACCATTATCTTTCAAATATTGAATATTGGTTTCGCCCTTTAAAAACCACAATAATTCATACACAATACTTTTCAGGTGTAACTTTTTTGTAGTAACCAAAGGAAACCCATCTTTCAAAGGAAACCTCATTTGATACCCAAAACAACTGATTGTTCCTGTACCGGTTCTGTCGGTCTTTTCTACACCGTTTTCTAAAATATGTTGTAATAATTGATGATACTGTTGCATAATTGCAAATTAAAGACAACTATATTGCTTATCATACAATTATCTTAAGTTGGGGAATAAATGTGTATTGAAAAATTTAAAATACAACGTGCATATCGGATTAAGTAAAAAATCATTAGAGGTAAGATACAAACTTCATTCAAATTATATTTTTTATCTGTTATTTTTATTAATAAAAACCCCTACTTTTGCAACCCCAATTCTGTTTTGGCAGAATCTTCAATGCAATGTTGATGACCGATGGGATAAACCAAATTTAAAAACAAAAAACAGAGTAATGAACAATTACGAATTAATGGTGATTTTCACACCTGTACTGTCTGAGGATGATTTCAAAACAGCTCAGAAAAAGTACACTGACTTAATTACCGAAAACGGTGGTACAATTGTACACAGCAACCCTTGGGGTTTGAAATCTTTAGCATATCCAATCCAGAAAAAAACAACTGGAATTTACTGGGTTTTGCAGTACACAGCCTTATCTGATTTTAATGAAAAATTAAAAATTCAGTTGCTTAGAGATGAGCAACCAATGAGACACATGATTACAAAACTTGACAAATACGCCGTTGAGTACAACACTGTAAAAAATAGTGGCGGATCTTTCAAAACTTTAAAAGCGGAGGCATAAAATGGCAAAGAACGAAATAAAATACCTTACTGCGATTAAGCAGGAGAAACCTAAAAAGAAATTTTGCCGCTTTAAAAAATATGGCATTAAATACGTGGAGTACAAAGACGTTGATTTCTTGAAAAAATTTATAAACGAACAAGGTAAAA
>CANGTN010000093.1 GCA_947456805.1 Chitinophagaceae bacterium
AGAAAATTATTATCTAATATTTGTAGTGGTTTGAAGCACATTTTTCTTTACCATATCTCCCACTATTAACTTTCCATATTGATGTCCCAAACTTTGGGAGCTTGCAGGATCAAAAGATTGTGACTGAACAGAATAAACCAATGTTTGACTCATATTACGCATATCATATAAATTACTTTCCCAAAAATATTTTGTATCTGTAACATAATATCCGGGTTCATAAATCCTTCTATAAATAGTTGTACTGTATCCCCAAAATCTATTGTAATAATAACCATAAGGTGAGTAATAAATATTTGTGGGTACATATTTACGCTCTCGTTCTTTGTCCAGTAATACAATTGTTACAATTGCATCAACACCCGAAATATTTAGTTTTTGTAAAGCAGATGCTTCATCCATGTTTTCAAAAGCTTTCGGCCCATATTCTGATAAAGATCCAATTGCACGATAGCCCAATTCTTTCAAATCAGCTACAAAATGATTTTCCATATTTTCTTGAATACTTCTGTCATTCTCCCTTGTTAAACCAAGCACTAAAATTTTGTTGTAATTTGAAGGAACCCCATCTCTGTCTCTCCAGGATGTAGTAATTTTTAATGAGGAACATGATGTTGTTGTAGTTAACACATAAAATAAAAAAAAGGCAAAAATGCCTGATTTTACTAAAGTGGAGTAGCGCATAAAATTATATTAAAAAAAATAAAAATGGCTTAATGGTATTATAACAAAGTATAATTTAACCATTAAACCATTCAATAAAAATTATTTGATAGGCACCTGCTTTGCCAATAATCTTTTTGCCTCTTCTTTACGTGGCATTGATATTTTTAAAACTCCGTCTTCATATTTTGCTTCAATTTTTTCTTTATTAACTTCATCAGGTAAAGTAAAACTGCGGGTAAATGAAGAATAGTTGTACTCTCTGCGAGTATACTGACCTTCAGTATCTTCACTTCTTTCTTCTTTTTCACTTGAGATGGTAAGTACATTACCTTCTACATCAATTTTAAAATCATCTTTTTTCATACCTGGAACAGCCACTGAAACCTGGTATTCATCTTTGTGTTCTGCAATATTTACAGCAGGCACATTTAATACCCTACCCATTAAATTGGTTGTATCAAACCAATCTGTCCAAGGTCTGAAAAATTCATCAAATACAATCGGCATTCTTTCAGCTACTCTAGCCAATGATGTTGTTGCCATGGTTCCTCCTTTGTTTTTTTAAAAGTTAATTTAATAAATAATTGTGTAAATGTATTTTGTAAAAGAAACACATTCAAAGACATTAGTCAGTAATAAAAATGAGAATAATCAACTTCAAAAATCATCCTTTTTTTTGCTTATAATAAAAAGTCAGTAAAAAAAAGATCACACGTAATATTTCATAACAACACCAGCGAATAAATTGTATAAGTATATTGGTGGTTTGTATATGCCGTTTTTTAGTGATTGCGATACAATCCTTATCCTGAATAAGTTTCAGTTGATCTTCCAATTGTAAAGCGAATACTTTATTTCGAACATCGAGATTTAATTCAATACTTGCATAGGCACTCATATTATTAAGGTTATAAGAGCCTATTGTAAGCCACTCGCTGTCGCATACAGCAACTTTAGCATGTAATATTGAAGGCTGATATTCATACAACTCAATTTTATTTCTCAATAGCCAATCGTACAACCATCTTTCTGCGTGCTTGGCAATCATAATGTCTGAAGTACCTGCTGTAATAACTTTTATGATTACTCCCCGTTTTGCAGCATTGCTTAACAAACCCCTTACGATTTTCCCCGGTAGAAAATAACTGCATATTATAGTAATATGTGAATTTGCATTTTGAAACATTTGAAAATAAGTTGCTGAAATTTCGTTCTTACGCCTTACCCAATCATTTCTTCGGATTCTAACATCACAACTTTCATGATTTGTAAATTTAATTTTGGATTTATCCTTAATACAAGGAAAATAAATATTTGATTTCATTGAAAATCCATTCCATGTTTTCCAAGCAATGAAACATAAGTCCTGAGCAATTTCTCCTTCAACATACAGCGCAAAATCAAGCCAGGCAGCAACTTTAAGCTGATCATTGTATTTGTTTGCAATATTGATTCCTCCCACAATTGCATACATAGAATCTGCAATAAATATTTTCTGATGCATTCTTCTGCCGAAGTAAAAATTTTTACTTTTAAACACCGGCTCAAAAAAACGAAAATGAATACCAATTGAAGTCATTGCTTCAATTTCATTTTTTGGAATTGATTGAGATGCATATCCATCAACTAGTAAATATACAGCAACCTTTCTTTGAGCTGCATTTTTTAATGCTTCTGAAACCATTATCCCGGTAGCATCCATTTCAAAAATGTAGGTTTGCAAATGAATTGTTTGATGGGCATTTTCAATCAATGAAATCAACAAATCAAAATATGCCTTACCTCCTCGAACAAGCTGAACTTTATTACTGCTTTTGAACTTTTGTTTATCAATTTTTGAACCACGAAACATCAGTTGTTATAATTATTGAAGTGTATGTATTCTACGGATAAAAATTAATCTTGATTATACATTTTTTCATAATACTCTTTTGCCATTCTATTACTTCCGTAAAGAGGATAAATATCTTTCAATCCATTCTTAATTATTTCAATCCACCTATTGGGATAATCATAATACATGGGTAAAACTTCTGTTTCTAATAAGTGGTATAAACTAGCTGCATCTGTATCATCCTGAACATCAACAGATAAAGAGATATCACAAGCAGGAACCACAAATGAATTAATTTTATCTCGGGCAAATTCAGGAAACCAACCATCCGGCAAGCCTACATTTACAGCGCCGTTCATTGCTGCAGCCATGCCACTTGTTCCTGATGCTTCATGGGTTAACCGGGGTACATTCAACCAAATATCTGCACCTTTTTTCAGCAATTTTGAAAGTGTTAATTCATATCCCACCAATATTGAACAATTATCGTATGTTTTACAGATATCTACAATTTTATCAAAAACACCAATTGCTGAATAATCCATTGGATAGGGCTTTCCTGCCCAAATAATTTGTACAGGTCTTTCTTTGTTATTGACTAGTTTATCAAACCTTTCCATATCATGAAAAAACAAATCAGCTCTTTTATAACCCGCAAAACGCTTTGCAAAAACGATTGTAAAAATTTTCTCGTTATAAATTTCACCACACTGATCTGCAACGACTTCAAATAGATTTTTTTTCTCCTGATATTTTAACTGGCGCAATAGATTATCGTCATTTGTTTCCAATGCCTGATACATTGGCGTATCATGCCAGTATGCAAAATTCTGACTATTTGTGATGTGAATAATTGTAGTAACATCTTGTTCATGTGACCACAATTTTCTCAAAGTTTCTTCGTGAATTTTGGATACTGCATTTGCCAGTTTAGATAATCGTAAAGCAGTTAGAGTATGATTCAGCTCATTACTTTCTGTTTGTGTTATAGCTCTCACTTCGGTAATTGGAATATCACAAAAAAAACCCATCTTATCAAGTAAACTCATACTTGTTTTAATATTACCTGGCTCCTCGGGTGTATGATTTGTAAAGACTAATTTTTTCTTTAACTCATGTATATTTTTGATAGAGTTATACAAATAGAAAATCAAAGGAAGTGCATGTGATTCATTTAAATGATATACTTCGGGCTGCCATTGAATTGCCTCTAATAATTTCATTCCACCGACACCGAGTAAAATAGCAGCAGCAATTTTTGTTTCGGGATTTGAATCATACAATTTATGTGAGATTGTTTTGGCCAGATAATCATTCTCAGGTAAATCCGTACTCAAAAAAAATATTGGAGCTGTACTAAAAATTGATGGTGGGAGATAAAAAGCTGTTACCCAAACATCATGCTTAGATACTTTTATTGTGAATTTTATATTAGTTGGAATTAAAAAGCCATAACGTTTTTCTTGAAAAAGCACATCCATATTTTGATCTTGTTTTCTTACCTGATCATAATATCCATATTTCCACAAAATACCTATACCTACTATGTTTTGTTGTAATTCAAAAGCGCTTCGCATGTGTGATCCAGCTAAAAAACCAAGACCACCTGCATAATTTTTCAATGGCTGATGTACGCCATATTCCATACTAAAATATGCAACACGTTTTTTAAAATCAGGATGTATAGTGTAAGGAAACGTAAATGTAAAACTCATGAAAAAGTAATTAATATACAACAATTCGTTTATTGATACTTTTAACCGTTTCTTTTGTCTTAGGAATATGAAGTATCAGAACACCCTGCTTATATTCCGCACTAATAAACTCAGGGTCTGCATTTTCAGGAAGTGTAATATTTCGTTCCAAACATTCAGTTTCAAACTCATGAATTTGTAATGTATTCTTGAGCTCTTCCGAATTTTTATGCAACAAAACAAAAGTTAGAGTATCATTGTTAAGATACACAAAAATGTCCTCTCGTTTTACGCCTGGAACAATAACTTCAATTCTGTAATCATGCTCAAATTCATCAAGGTTCACTGGCGGTTTTCCTGAATGATCAAAGCTTAATTTTTCACGTACTTTTTTCAACCATAAGGATAGTTCAGAAGATGGACTATAATCTCCCGGATAAATATTTACTGACTTGTCATATGGAATTTCAGGATTCAAAATAAAGGTTTATGAAATTATTAATGAACAAAGCTATTATGGATAATTATCAATAAAATTGATTGAAATAACTATAATCAATGATTAGAATCATTTAATTTTTTCTAATTTGGTTTAATCCATTTTACAAGCTCTACAAGAGCAAAAACAATGAAAGATAAAACCAGACAAATTAAGAACTCATTAGTTGATAAAGGTTGTGTTTTAAAAAGTTCATTGAAAAATGGAAAATAAATAATTAGTAAGTGTAACAAAAAGGTAAATGATACAGCAACAAATAAGGATTTGTTAGTTGCAAATCCTTGCTTAAAAAAAGAAATACTTTCAGATTTAATTGCAAACACATGAACAAGTTGACTCCAACACAACACAGTAAAAACTATAGTTTGCCAATGTTCAATATGAAAGTAAATTGCAACATACTGAGTTGAAAGTGTAGTTGCTGCCAAAAAGAATCCAACCCATAAAATATGAAATCCTAAGCCCTTAGCAAAGATATTTTCTTTAGGATTTCTTGGTGGTCTTTTCATAATATCCAATTCAGCTGGTTCAATAGCCAATGCCAATCCGGGTAGACCATCGGTAACTAAATTAATCCATAAAATATGTATGGGAAGTAAAGGAATTGGAAGTCCGAAAAATGGAGCTGCTAAAATCGTTAATAACTCAGCAAAATTTCCAGTTAAGATATATCGAATAAATTTTCGGATGTTATCATAAATTCTTCTCCCCTCTTTAATTGCTTTCACAATAGTAATAAAATTATCATCCAATAAAATCATATGTGCTGCTTCTTTGGCAACATCAGTTCCTGTAATACCCATTGCTACTCCAATATCTGCACACTTCAAAGCAGGAGCATCATTAACACCATCACCTGTCATTGCTACAAATTCACCTTTCTTTTGTAGCGTTTGAATAATTTGTAATTTTTGTTTCGGAGATACTCTTGCATAAATATAATTTTTATAAATTTTTTCTGACAATTCACTTTCACTCATTAGCTGCATTGTAGTACCAGTGACAACTGCTTCACCATTAGACTCATTAATACCGAGTCTTTTAGCGATTGTTAATGCAGTAGTTGGATGGTCACCGGTTATCATTATTGTATGAATACCTGCATCTTTACATTCTTGAATAGCTTGTTTAACTTCTTCTCTCGGAGGATCAATAATTCCAACCATCCCAATTATACGTAATTCATTTTCAATATTTTTTGCATTGACAAGAACTGGCATTGAATCAACTATTTTTATGGCAAATCCCAAAACACGCAAACCTTTCGTAAGCATTGTATTGAATAACGTTTCCCAATTTTCAGAAACAGAATCAGCACTAGCTTTTTTAGATAACACTTCTATTGCTCCTTTTACAATTACCAAATATTTATTCTCAAATTGATGTATTGTAGTCATACAACTACGTTCTGAATCAAAAGGAATTTCAGCTATCAATGGAAATTGTTTGATTAATTTAGACTTGTCAAATCCATTCATCATTGCATAATCATATAGAGCAATTTCTGTAGAATCCCCAATAACTTTTTTTTTATCAATAATGTGCAGGTCATTATTTAACGCCATTCCATACATCAATAATAAATAATCATTATTTTTATAAATAGCCTCTTTTATGTTACCGAAATGAATTAAAAAATCTGTTCCGGCAACAGCTTCAACAACCATTTTATTTAGGGTTAATGTTCCTGTTTTATCTGTGCATATATAAGTGATTGATCCAAGTGTTTCGACAGCAGTTAATTTTCTGATGAGTGCATTTTTTTTTACCAATTTCTTTGCTCCTAAAGCAAGTGAAATTGTAATCACGGCAGGAAGTGCTTCAGGAATTGCAGCTACTGCAAGTGATAATGCAGTTAACAACATCAATATAAAATCCTTGCCATTTAAATAACCGATAATAAATACAATACCACAAATGATTATAATGATGATTGCCAGTTTTTTTCCAAAAATTTTTAAGCGTCTTTGAAGCGGTGTTTCCGTATCAGGCTGTTCTAATAATTTCGCAATCTTACCAAGTTCTGTTTGCATACCCGATGCAATTACCACGCCCCTGCCACGTCCATTTGTAACGTATGTTCCTTTAAAAACAATATTTGAAAGTTGATGAATTGCAGGATTTATAAAATTAAAATGTTGATTGGATTTTGATACTGATGTTGATTCTCCTGTAAGTGTTGATTCGTTTACCTTTAAATGTGAAGCTTCTATTAAACGAATATCTGCTGGGACTAAATTTCCTGCTTCCAGCAATACAATATCTCCTGGAACAACAATTGTAGCAGCAATAGAAATTATTTTATCATCTCTTAATACAAAACAATTTGAGGCAGATAATTTTTTTAACGATGAGATTGCTTTCTCTGCATTGAATGCCTGAATAAAGCCAATAATTGTATTTAAAATTAC
>CANGTN010000094.1 GCA_947456805.1 Chitinophagaceae bacterium
AGTTTGGATAATTGAATTACAAGTATTGTCATCAAACTTCAATTTATTTTTTCTCAAAACATCTTTAATACCTTGTACAAAAGCATCGTAATTGATGGTATCAATATTGCTATTTTTAAAATTAGGCGCAATTCTTGTTCCTAATGCATAACTCAATGAATCAATTCCTGTATTTAAAAAAGGTTTTGCAGTTGTAGTTTTTACAACAGGTTTTGGAGCAACTTTTTTGGTTTGTGCGAATGCAATGCTTGGTAGTGCAATTGCAAGAATGAAAATTTTTTTCATTTGATTGTTTAATTTTTAAATTAGTAATAGTTTATCGTAAATAACCCAAAATTTTAAGCATACTGGCTGCGGTCTGTTCTTTTGCATACACCCATTCATCTAAATTACCATTTTTATCATATTCAATAATAATATGCTTCGGTGACGGGATCAAGCAATGTTTAATACCGCCATATCCGCTGATTTGATCTTGGTATGCACCGGTATGAAAAAAACCAACATACAAAGGTTCAGTGTTTTCCTTATCCGCTGCTTTTTCGCTTTTTATTTTAGGTAAAAAAACTTCATTGATGTGTTCTTCGCTGTCGTAATAATCATGACTATCGCAAGTAATTCCTCCCAAAACAACCCGATGGTATTCATTGTTCCATTTATTAATTGGCAGCATCAAAAACTTTTCACCAATACCCCAAGTATCGGGCAAAGTGGTTATGAAAGATGAATCAATCATATACCAGGTTTCTCTGTCGTTTTGTTGCTTCTCTGCGATCACGCTGTAAATGTGTGCCATACTTTCACCAACGGTATAACTACCAAATTCCGTGAAAATATGTGGCATTGGAACCTTTGCTTTCTTACAGGCTTTTTTAATATTACTTACAATTTCATTGATCATAAATTGATAGTCATAATCAAAGCCCAAAGAATGTTTGATAGGAAATCCACCACCAATATTAATTGAGTCTAACTCAGGACAAATCTTTTTTAACTGACAATATAAGTTGATGATTTTGTTTAATTCACTCCAATAATAAATATCGTCTTTGATTCCTTTATTTAAAAAGATATGTAACATTTTTAACTGAAACTTATCTTCATAACCTTCAATTTCATCCACATAAAATTCTAAAATATCTTTTGCCCTGATACCTAATCTAGAAGTATAAAAAGGGAAGTTTGGTTCTTCTTCGGCTGCCACACGAATACCTAATTTGAAAGGTTGTTTCACACTTCTTTTGTATGCTTTCAATTCATCAACATTATCTAAAACAGGAATCACATTTTTGAATCCACTGTTAATCAACTTTGTAATACGACTCGTGTAACTTTTTTGTTTAAATCCATTACAAACAATGAAAATATCTTTTGTGATTTTTCTTCGCTTGTATAATTGGTTGATGATTTCAATGTCGTAAGCAAACGAAGTTTCTAAATTAATATTGTGCTTCAATGCTTCTTCAACTACAAAAGAAAAATGTGAACTTTTGGTACAGTAGCAATAATTATAAGTGCCTTCGTATTTGTGCTTTTTAAATGCCGCTTCAAACATTTTTTTTGCCTTGTTAATCTGCATTCCAATTTTTGGTAAATACGTTAACTTGAGTGGAGTACCATACTTTTCAATAATTGGTTTTAAATCAATTCCGTTGAAAGATAAATAGTCATTGTCATTTACATCAAAGCCTTCCTGAGGAAAGTGAAAAGTTTGGTGTACCAATGAGGTATAGCTGTTTGTCATTTATGAACCTGATTTTTAGAAATGAGTTAAAAAATTTTGAAAGTAAAATGGGTTCAGGCATTTTAATTTGTGAGCAAAAATAATAGATTGTACAATGGCAAAATAAAAAAGTCAGAGACAAGGGATCTCTGACTTTAAAAATGTTATATAATTAGAAAAATTACTTAACAGAATTTATTAAAGCTTTAAAGCTTTCGGGGTTGTTCATTGCTAAATCAGCCAAAATTTTTCTATTCATTTCAATACCCTTTACAGAAAGTTTATTGATGAATTGGCTATAAGTCATTCCCTCTTCTCTTACAGCTGCATTAATACGTGCAATCCATAATTGACGGTATTCTCTTTTCTTTAATTTACGACCTACATAGCTGTAAGTCATCCCTTTTTCTACAATATTTTTGGCAACGGTATACACGTTTTTACGTTTACCATAAAAGCCTTTTGCTTGTTTTAAAATTCTTTTTCTGCGTGCTCTTGAAGCTACTGCATTTTTTGAACGTGGCATATCTTAATAAGTTTAAAAATTTAATAAATGATTTTGTTTCCTGTTTAGGTAATTAGTAGGTTTATTTCAAACCCAATAATCTTTGAACAAAGTCTTTGTTTGTAGAACCGACAATACCCGGCTTTCTCATACCACGTTTGCGTTTCTTTGATTTCTTAGTTAAGATGTGACGTTTAAAAGGCTTTTGAAATGTGATTTCGCCTGTTCCAGTTACTTTAAAGCGTTTTTTAGCACTGGAGTTTGTTTTTACTTTTGGCATAAAATAATCTTTATTAAAGATTACACCCTACTGGCGTTACTCACAGGAGTACACTTGTTGAGCCATGTGGGAAAATTCCGAAAATTAGTTTTTCGGGCTGCGAAGATAAGGGGAACGAACTTTACAACAAAAGTTTTGATAAAAATCAGGTTGGGCAGATGTAAAAATATTAATCTGCCAATGCTGCATCTTTCATTTCTTTAGCAGTTTCATGTCCTAAATATTTTTCAATTCTATCATGAATAATATAAATAACAGGCGTTAAAATAATAGCAACACCGCTTTTATATAAATAATTGATTGTACCAACAGCTATGAATAATTTAAAACTCCAAACATAATCGCCGGGATTATTGCCAACTCTTGTGCCTACATAAAAGGCAATAAAAAGTACTACGTAACTATCAATGAATTGTGATATCAAGGTAGAGCCTGTAGAACGCAGCCAGATTTTCTTTTCGCCTGTCATCTTTTTTATTTTATGAAAAGCAACAACATCCACCAACTGACCAATGATGAAAGCAACTAAAGAACCTATAATAATTTTTCCGCCTTGACCTAAAACAGCTCCATAAGCCATTTGCATATCAGGTACGCCACTTCCCTGTTTACTTGTAACAAAAAAACCGGCAGGCTTCAAACTCATCGATCCATAAAACATAATAAATGCATAAGTAATTAAAGCCGCTGCTAAATAGGAAAGAAAACGAACACCTTTCATGCCGTAATATTCATTGATAATATCTGTCATGATAAACACCACAGGCCACAATAAAACACCAGAAGTTAAATTGAGGCTTAAATCTTCTCCAAAAAATCGAATATGTAAGGGCTGAAATCCGAATGTTTGTTCGAAAGAAAATATTTTAACGCCGATTACTTCTGCAATCAATGCATTGGCAATAAAAAAACCACCCAATATGATAAAGAGTTTGGTACTCTTACTATTCATGATGTTGTGTATCATAATTGAAACAATAAAATATTAAGTAATTGAAAAATCAAAAAAATAAAATTAGAAAGTCCTAAAAACAATGGCAGTACTTTTTGTTTTTTGATTAAAGTAAATAGCCAGAAAATATTAAGAACAATATTCAATAAAATAGACACAACACCCAATACAACAATAGTTGCAACAACATCTTGATGCAACGATTTTAAATTGATATATCTTGCAAAAACACTAAAGGCATAACAAATGTTGCAGAGTAATCCAATTCTACTAATAAATAAAAGCCAGCGCATAGTTTGATTTTGGTGTGAAAAATAGCATTAATTTGCCAACCTGATTAAAAAAATCATTTATGAAGAATATCAACTGGAAAAAAATCCTGCCTCATGTTATTGCTGTTGTCATCTTTTTAGTGGTAGCAGTTATTTATTGCAAACCTGCTTTAGAAGGAAAAGTATTACAACAAAATGATGTTACACAATGGAAAGCAATGGTGCAAAACCAAGAAGTAGCGCTTCAAAAAACAGGAAAAATTCCTTTGTGGACTAACGGAATGTTTAGTGGCATGCCTGCTTACATGATTAAGGGTAATAGTAACAATCTTGCACCTTGGTATTTTATAGATATAATTTCATTGCATTTACCAAGACCTATACAATTTTTCTTTTTAGCTTGTGTTTGTTTTTATTTTTTATCGCAAGTATTGGCAGTAAGAAATTGGATTGGTGTTGCTGGAGCATTGTGTTATGCCTATGCAACATACGACGCAGTTATAGTTGCAGAGGGTCACGAAACAAAAATGATTTCACTTGGATTATTGCCGGGTTTAATTGGTTCAATACTTTTAATATTTAATAAAAAATATTGGGTTGGACTTGCATTAACTGCATTATTCACTGCATCGCTCATTTGCCAAAAACACTATCAAATCATTTATTACTCAATGATTATTGTAGCAGGAATGAGTATTTCATTTGGCATCAGATGGATTATGCAAAAAGATTTTAAACATCTTGCATTTGCTACAATAATTTCTTTACTGGGAGTTACCATTGGCACAATATCAAATGCAGTAGAATTGTTGCCAGACAATGAATACACAAATGAATCTATCAGAGGTGGTTCTTTATTGGCAGATTCAACAACAAAAAATACGAAAGAAGGATTGAGTAAAGAATATGCATCAAGTTACAGTGTTTATAAAACAGAGCCATTGGTAATGTTAATACCAAGAATGTATGGCGGTAGCAACAAAATGGAAGTGGCTGAAGAAAAATCCAAAGCAGTAGAAGCATTGCAAAGCATGAACCAACAAGTAGCACAACAACTACAAGGGAACCTTGGCTTTTACTGGGGTGGCATTGGTGGAACGAGTGGCCCGCCATACGTTGGTGCAATTGTTTGTTTTTTAGCTTTATTGGGTTTTGTAATTTTAGATTCTAAACACAAGTGGTGGATATTATCCATCTGTGTTATTACAATTATGATGAGCTGGGGCAGCTATTTTGAAGAATTAAATAATTTCTTATTCAACAATTTGCCTTTATACAATAAGTTCAGAGCTCCAAGTATGATATTGGTTGTTCCTACTTTTTTATTAAATGTAATGGCCATTTTAGCGTTACAAAAAGTATTGGAGGTTGAGGATAACAAATTACTATTTAGTCAATATAAAAAAGCTTTATACATCACCAGCGGCTTATTTCTAATGCTGTTATTATTATATTTTAATTTTGATTACAAAAGCGAAGGAGATACAAACTTACTAAAACAAATTGCATCCATTCCTGATGAAAATACCAAAGCAGTATTTATGGAAGGTGGTAATAAATTAATCACTGGATTAAAAGAAGATCGTAAGGCATTATTCATGGGTGATATTTTGCGCAGTTTATTTTTTATAGCGGTTGCTGCTGGAGTATTATGGTTTGCCATAATTAAAAAATTAAATGAACTGCTTGTTATTGTAATTATTGGTGTATTTGCATTTGTTGATATTATTGTTATTGACACAAAATATTTAAGCAGTGATAACTTTCAGGACAAAGAAGAAAATGAAGTTGGTTTTAAACAAACACCTGCTGATACTTATATTTTACAAGATAAATCTGACTATCGAATTTTTGATGTCAGCAATGGCCCTCAGGCTGCAATCAACTATGGTGCTAAAAGTGCTTATTTTCATAAATCAATTGGTGGTTATCATCCAGCAAAACTGAGCATTTATCAAGATCTTGCTGAACATCAATTATATAATTATCCAAATTGTCAGCCGGTATTAAATATGTTGAACACAAAATATATTATTCACAGTCCCGATCGTGCTGATCAAGTAGAACCAAATCCCAATGCATGTGGCAGCGTTTGGTTTATTAAGGGATTACAAAAAGTAAATTCTCCAAAAGAAGAGATGGATGCATTAAATACATTGAATGTAAAAGACACGGCTGTTATTCAGCAATCATTTGAAAGTATTGCAAATACGAATTTCAAATTTGATTCTACTGCTAAAATTGAATTAGTGAAAAATGAAAATGATACAGTTACTTATAAAAGCAATACAAAAAGTCAGCAATTTGCTGTATTCAGCGAAGTATATTACAAAAAGGGCTGGAATGCTTACATAGATGGACAATTAACCCCTTATGCAAAAGTGAATTATGTTTTAAGAGGCATGCCAATTCCTTCAGGACAACATGAAATTGTTTTCAAATTCGAACCGAAATCTCATATTCTTGGTAGAAAATTATCCGGAATTGGAAATTGGCTGATGCTTGTATTACTTGCGCTTGCCGCATTTTCACAATGGAAAAATTATAAAAAAATAGAGGCTTAAATTTTAAATAAACGGAGGGACAATTACCTCCGTTTATTATTTATATTACAATCCGATTGGCGAATCAAAACATAAAAATAGTATCTCTTGTCTGGTATAAGATTCTACCTGCTCAATTTGGTGGACAGCAAGGTATTTTTGCATTGAATGAAGCCTTGGGTAAACAAGTATCCTTAATCTGTTTGTGTAGTAAAAACAATGAACCAAGTGGTAATGAAAGTTTTACAACTTATCCAATTTTACCAAACAATAAATGGCAATTTATCAACCCAATTACTTGGTGGATCATCTATTCATTTTGCAAAAAAGAAAATGCTACACATCTGATTGTTGAACATCCGTACCATGTAATTGCAGCTTGGATAGTCAAAATAAAATTGAATGTAACAATTATTCATCGGTCGCACAATATTGAATATGAAAGGTTCATGCAACTAAGTAAAATATATTGGCGAATGATTTATTACGCTGAAAAATGGATTTGTGAAATTGCAAAAGTGAACTTATTTGTTACAAAAGAAGACTTGTTAAAAGCAATCAAACAATTTTCAATCGATTCATCAAAGTGTTTTTTGCTCCCCCACGAAATCAAAGAAAAAAATATCAGCAAAAAAGCACAATCGACCGAGCAAATAAAAGCTGAATATAATATTGCA
>CANGTN010000095.1 GCA_947456805.1 Chitinophagaceae bacterium
CATTGTATAAAGCAGGAAAAGAAGCCATTCAAGGTCTTCTAAAAGTCCCTGAATGGATGGAAGACAGAAGCATAGAAAATATTATATACAACGACCTAAAAGAAAACAAAACTGTATCTCAAAAAAATATTTTTGATAACAATTATTTAATTACAGACACCCTTAGAAAAATTGACTGGAAAATTACAAGCGACACCAGAACAATTGCTGGTATTGAATGTAGAAAAGCGATTGGAAAAGTGATGGACAGCGTTTATGTAATTGCATTTTATACTGATCTTGTTCAATGCAGTGGCGGTCCAGAAAGCTTTACAGGCTTGCCTGGCATGATATTAGGCGTTGCAATTCCAAGATTAAATACTACCTGGTTTGCCACCAAAATTCAGCTCATTGAAATAAAAGAATCAGATTTTTTAATACCTAAAAATGGCAAAAAATCAAACTTTGCCGATTTACAAACGATTGTAACAAAAAGCACAAAAGGCTGGGGAAAAAATGCTGCCAAAAATGTTTGGCAAATGATGCTTTAAAATATATTTATCATTCAATTATCTCCCCAATTCCAATACCCACATGCGTTTTGCAGGAATAGTAAATTTTGAATTATACTGTGTATCAGAAATTATTTCTTTTGCTTTTGTAAATCCTTTTGTTCTTTCCTGATAATTCATAAAATCAACAGTTTGCTCTTTTTCACTTGTATTCATTACACACATCACCGTTTGATTATTGTCGTAACGGAAATAAACATACAGTCCATCATAAGGTACATACTGCATCAATTTTCCGGTTGTAATTGCTGATGATTTTTTTCTGTAATTGGCTAACTTTCGGGTAAAATTTTGCAAGTCTTTTTCATCTTCAGTCAACCCTTGTTGCGTAAATGCATTTTTAGCATCGCCCATCCATCCACCAGGAAAATCTTTTCTAACCATTCCATCATTAATGCCCTTATCCCCTTTCATCATTACTTCTGTGCCATAATAAATTTGCGGAATTCCTCTGCAGGTAAGCAACCAAGACAAGCCCATTTTAATTTTATTTATATCACCACCAAACTCAGTAGCAATGCGTGTTAAATCATGGTTGTCTAAAAAAATATTATTCTTACTTGGGTCTTTGTACAAAAAATCATTGCTTAGTGTTGTATATAATTTATTCACGCCATCAGTCCATCCAAAGTTATCTTTTACACTTGGTAAAATGCCATAAAACAAAGTTTGAAAATCTGTTGCACCCAACAAATTACTTTTGAATGGTGTAGTAATATTATTTTTTACAAAGTAAGCCTGGCTTGCAGTACCGTGTACCCAGGTTTCTCCAAACATTGTCATTTTTGGATACTCGGCTATCAATGCATCATTGCAATCATTCATAAATTTCAAATCATTATAAATGTATGTATCAATCCTCCAGCCATCAACACCAAATTCTTCCACACTCCACAATGCATGCTGAATTAAATATTTTGCAACAAAAGGATTGCTTTGATTTAAGTCGGGCATCTCTCTTACAAACCAACCATCCGAAGTTAATGTTGCATCAGCTTTTGAACCATAAGGATCATACAATGGCTGATCTTTGTAACTTGTTTGTGTAAACTTAGGCCATTGATGATACCAGTCTTTGGTAGGTTGATTTAAAAAAGTAACATGATAACTTCCAACATGATTATAAACAGCATCTTGTATCAATTTCATCCCCCGCTGATGCAATGCATCACTCAATTCCTTATACATTTTTGCACCACCCAATCTTTTTTCAATATTGTAATGATTGGTAAAAGCATATCCATGTTCCGTTCTATTCGGCATGTCGTTTTCTATAACAGGAGTCATCCACAAAGTCGTTACGCCTAAATTTTTCAGGTAATCCAAATGATTGATAATTCCTTTAAAATCCCCGCCATGTCTGTGATACACAGAATCTCTGTTCAATGATTGATCACGCAAACCTGCAATTTTATCATTGGAAACATCACCATTACTAAATCTATCGGGCATTATTAAATACACCAAATCTGCTTGTGAAACGCCTTGTGCAAATTGAGAGCCATTGCCTTTTCTTCTTGCTTTCAGTTCCCAACGTACGGCATGTGCTTTGCCATCTTTTACAAATTCAATTGTAACATTTCCGGGTTTTGTATTTGGAGCTATTACAATATCAGCACTCATGTACATGCCATTATCCAGCTTATTTATTTTCTCAATTTTTATTCCGGGATAATTAATTTGTAATTGTTCTTTATTAAAATCTGCATATTCCCCTTTTATTAATAATTGAACTTTATTCCATTTCATTCCCACCCACCAATTTGCAGGATACACTTCTGCATATTGTGCCTGCAGTGAAAATATAATACTAAAAAAAGTAAAAGGAACAAGCAATATTTTTTTCATAATTTTTTATTTAATTATTTTGAATCAAGCAATAGAACATCTATAAAACTATTGTGGCGTCGAACTCTTGTACAATACAAACTACTTCAACATTAGTAGATTTGTAATAAAATGCTTAATAAGATTCAGCTTTCTTTTCTTTAATTATTACAGCACAAACAATAGCTGCAAGCAACAATAAAAAGCCACCAATTTGTACCGCCATTAAACGATCATTGTGTAAATAATTTTCCATTATTTTCCCAAAAAATAAAGAAGCAATAATTTCAGGCAATACAATAAAGAAATTAAAAATACCCATGTATATGCCAAATTTATTTTCTGGAATACAACCCGACAACATAGAATACGGCATCGACAAAATAGAAGCCCATGCTATTCCCACCATGCCCATACTTATATACAACATGGATGGATTATGCACGTAATACACAGAAATCAAACCAATTGCACCAATAAATAAACAAAGGCTATGGGTAAATTTTTTACCAATTTTTCCTACCCAAAAAGAAAGTGAAAATGCAAAAACAAAAGTTACCAGATTTAATATCGCAGATGTAGTATTGGCATGCTCCAAACCCTTGGTATATAAGTCACTGCTCGTTTTAGCATCACCACCAAATATTTGTGCAGCAACGCCTGTGCTGTAATAAAACCACATTAAAAACAATCCTGGCCAGGTTAAAAAATTAACCAATGCCAATCGCTTCATTTGATTGGGCATATTTACAATAGAAGAAAATATTTCTTTTACTCCACCTCCAAATCCTTTGTTGGATTCCTGTACTTTAGATTTCCAATCCATATCAGACGGCGGATATTCTTTACTGAAAATAACGGTATATAAAACTGCTATCAAAAAAACAGCAGCACCAATGTAAAAGGAGAATAAAATATTTTGTGGAATAGAACCATTTACTTTTTCTCTAGATACATGAAATACATTCACCAACAATTGTGGCAAATAACCTGCAATAAATGAAGCTAGCCCAATAAACATACTTTGCATTGCAAACCCAAATGAGCGTTGCTTTTCATCTAAATTATCTGCAACAAAAGCACGAAAAGGCTCCATACTAATATTGATACAAGAATCTAAAATCCACAATGTCCCTGCAGCCATCCAAACAGTTGGAGAGTTTGGCATTACAAACAATGCAGCCGAACTTAAAATTGCTCCTATCAAAAAATAAGGTCTTCGTCTTCCCAATTTTTTATGCCATGTTCTATCACTTAAATAACCAACAATTGGTTGTACAATTAATCCTGTAACCGGCGCCGCAAGCCACAATCCGGGAATTTGTTCGGGCGAAGCACCAAGAAATTCATAGATAGCACTCATGTTACCCATTTGCAAACTCCATCCAAATTGAATTCCAAAGAATCCAAAACACATATTCCATATTTGCCAAAATGAAAGCGTAGGTTTTTGTCCCGTGTAAGCAGTTGACATAGCAATCGTTTAGTTTAATAAATGTGTATTAATTACACAGTGGTAAAAGTACAATAAAAAACATCTTGATTATATTTCAAGATGTTTATGTTTTAATTTATTTTATATCCATCAGGAATAATAGCTCCTTTTTTAACTACCACTATTCCATCTTTAATAGTATATAATTCGTGATCAATTATTTCATTATGATCTGCACCATTGATACGTACATCATTACCAATTCTGCAGTTTTTGTCAATGATTGCATTTCTAATATAACAACCTTCACCAATACCAATTTTTGGTATTCCATTACGTACATTTTCTTCCATCTCATCAATTGTTTCATAATAATCATTACCCATGATATAACTATTTGCAATCGTTGAGCCATAACCAATTCTCGATCTAATTCCTACAACACTTGATTCTATTCGGCTTGCATGGATTATACAACCTTCTGCTATAACTGTTTTCTCGAGTGTTGTACCACTGATTTTTGCAGGAGGCAACATCCTTGGACGACTGTAAACTGTTTTTGTATTATCAAATAAATTGAAGGCGGGTACTTCATGCGTTAAAGCAAGATTAGCTTCATAGAAGGAATAAATATTTCCAATGTCTGTCCAGTAACCTTCGTACTGATAACTCGCAACTGTATAATTGGAGATAGAATCAGGAATAATTTCTTTACCAAAATCAGTTGCTTTAGGATGTACATTTTGCAACAAATCAAATAACACTTTTCTATTAAAAATATAAATACCCATTGATGCTAAATAGTTTCTTCCTTGTTTTTGCATTAATGACCCTGTATCACTATTCCAATCTTTTAATAATTCTTTATTCGGTTTCTCAACAAAAGAGGTTATTAAATTTTCTTCATTCGTTTTCAAAATACCAAATTCTGTTGCTTCTCTTTCTGCCACAGGAATTGTTGCAATCGTAATATCTGCATTCTTAGCCTTATGTTCTGCAAGCATTTGTGTAAAATCCATTTGATACAACTGATCACCACTTAATATTAGTACGTATTCAAAATCCATATTACCAATATGTCTAAGAGATTGTCTTACTGCATCAGCAGTTCCTTGAAACCAACCGGGATTATCTGGTGTTTGTTCTGCCGCCAAAATATCTACAAAGCCTGTACTGAAAGCACTAAAATGATAGGTGTTTTTAATATGCTTATTTAGTGAAGCACTATTGAATTGTGTTAATACAAACATTCTGTTGATGTAGCTGTTAATGCAATTACTGATGGGAATATCAACCAGCCGATATTTACCCGCAATTGGAACTGCTGGTTTGCTTCTAGATGCTGTTAATGGATACAAACGAGTACCTGCACCACCGCCTAAAATCACTGACACAACGGACTTTGAAATACTTTGCATAATGTAAATTGATATTAAATAGATTTAACAAATCTGATTAAAAGTGATTTCATACAATTGAAATAATAAACACATGAACCAATTTTAGCAATTTAGCAAAAAATAGTATACATAGCATTAAGAATGCGAAATTTTTTATTGCTAAAGTATAATCACTTTTAAGATTTATATAATTTGCTGGTAAACATTTGCATAATTATTAATTACCGATTCCCAACTGTGATCAATTGCCATCATATATTTTCGCATCCATGAAATTTGTTTTGGATTTTGGTACATTTCAATTGCTCTTTCAACACTGTAATAAATGTCTCTGACTGTTGCATTGTTAAATCTAATTCCAAAACCTTCATTTTCGCCCATGTCTTTTACGGTATCCTGCAGACCTCCTGTACTTCTTACTATTGGTATTGTTCCATATCGCAAAGCGTATAATTGATTCAACCCACAAGGTTCTACCCTGCTTGGCATTAATAAAAAATCTGCACCTGCATACATGTTATGACTGAGTGCTTCATTGTAACCAATTACTGCATGATAGTTGTTTCCAAATTGATGGTTCATTTGTTGAAGCTGCCATTCTATCTGGCTTTCACCGCTTCCTAAAATCAAAAATGAACATGCATCTTTCATGGTATACAAACAACTCATGATTGAATCTGGTAATACATCTGCTGCTTTTTCTCCAACCAATCTTCCTATAAAAACGATCAATGGTTTACTTGGATCTAAACCAAATTGATTACATAATACTTGTTTGTTTTTTTTCTTACCATTTGTTACTGTTCGTGACGAAAAATGATGTTTAAGAAAACTATCTGTTTGAGGATTCCAAACCTCATTGTCAATGCCGTTTAATATTCCTATGCATTTTCCTTTCTCATATTCAAATAATTTTTCCAAACCATTACTATTCCATTTCAATTCATTCATGTAAGATTCACTTACGGTTGTAACTTTCCATGCACATTTTATACCACTTGCCAATGAATTAATATTTCCTTCCCATTCTAACAACCCTGTTTTCCAATTATCATAAGTGGGTATATAAAAACTTTTGTCTAATCCAATCCATCCCTGGTATTGTGCGTTGTGAATAGTAAGTACAGAAGGGATTTTAGCGAGTTTATTTTTGAAACCATAACAATGCTGCATCATAAAAGGAATCAGTGCACTATGATGATCATGGCAATGAATAATATCAGGCACATGTTCCCAACTATTTATCCAATCTAAAACTGCAATTTGAAAAGCAACGAATCTTTCAATATCATCTGCATGGCTGTATATCATTGTTCTGTCCAATAAACCTTTAATATCGACTAAGAATAAATCAAAACCGAGTGTATTGTTTTTTTCTTTGATAATGGTATAATCGAGGTGTGTAGGTCCTAAATAAATACTTCCTTTTGCATGTACATCAAATTCATGTTGAAGCAAAAATTTTGTTTCATACATTGGCATGATCACTTTTGCATGATGTCCTGTTTTGCATTGGTATTTTGGTAATGCACCCACCACATCCGCTAATCCCCCTGCTTTGGCAACCGGATAACATTCTGCACTGATATGTATTATTTCCATTTAAAAA
>CANGTN010000096.1 GCA_947456805.1 Chitinophagaceae bacterium
ATTGTTTGTAAGTATCATAATAATTGGCGCAAACTCTTTTGCGCAATACAGAAATGATAATGAAACTGGTTTGTTAAAAAAAGAAAATATTTTTGTAGGAGGAAGTATTGCATTGGGTTTCACAGGTGGCACAAACACCAGTAGTTTTGTAATTGGTGCAAATCCCGAAATTGGGTATACGTTAGCAAAATCCGTTGACATTGGTTTTGCGTTCAATGCAATTTTCAACTCGTATAAATTTTTAGATGTAGCAAACTTTAATACAAGATGCAAACAAGATGCTTTTAATTATGGTGCAGGCGTATTTACAAGAATACATGTAATACCGAATTTTTTTATACAGGCACAACCCGAGTATAACTGGATAGTATACAAACAATCTAATCTTGATTTGGGTACAACAGTTCCAAAAATTACAACAAAAGCATCCAGCTTTTTAGCAGGTATTGGTTATGGGCAAAGAGTAGTTGGACAGTCCAGTTTTTTTACACTGTTAATGTTTGATTTGGGAACTGAAAGATTTTCTCCTTACAGAGATACTTACGGAACAGCAGTTCCAATTATCAGAGGCGGTTTCAATATTTACTTAAATACTAAAAAGAAAAAATAGCATCAACAGTATTTACCAATACAATTCTTTCTTTCCAGTTTTCATATAAAAAACCTTCTGCCTGCATCATTTCCAAATGTGCAATCAATGGATCGTAATAACCTTCAATATTTAAAATCACTACTTTTTTTTCATGAATTTTTAAATTATTCCAGGTGATAATTTCAAACATTTCATCCAGTGTGCCATAGCCGCCGGGCATTACTATTGCTGCATCACAAAGTTCATACATCATTTTTTTTCGGATATGCATATCTTCTACAACACGCAATTCTGTGATATTCTTATGTTGTTGTTCCCAAGCTACTAAAATCTCAGGAATTACACCAATTACATTACCATTATGTTGCATTACACTATCAGCAATAGCACCCATAATACCCACACTCCCGCCACCATAAATTAATGAAATATTGTTGGCTGCAAGTACCTTACCCAAATACTTTGCAGCTTCCATAAATGCAGGATTTTTCCCTGTTTTACTTCCACAAAAAACAGCGACAGATTTTATATGCATAATCATAATTTCTTCAACAATATTAATATTTATTGACTCAATTTTCACTTTATTGATACAGCTTATTTTAAAATAAATTATCTTTCCGCCAATCATTCAATACCTATATGAATCCAACCTTAATGCTTTCATTTGTAAGTGCTTATTTTTTAATCTTATTAGTAGTTGCCTGGTACACTGGAAAAAATGCAACTAATGAATCATTTTACATTGGCAACAAAAACAGTAACTGGATGCTTGTTGCATTTGGTATGATTGGCACAAGTCTTAGTGGCGTAACATTTGTGAGTGTTCCGGGAAATGTTGGCGACTATGCAAGTAGCGGATTTAAAGGCTTTGCATACATGCAAGTTACCATTGGATACATGATAGGCTATGCAACCATTGCATTTGTATTATTGCCACTGTATTACAGGCTTAACCTTACATCAATTTATCATTATTTAGAACAACGCTTTGGAAGAGTAGCCTACAAAACGGGTTCATTGTTTTTCATCATCAGTCGCACTGTTGGTGCAACAGCAAGATTATATCTGGTGATTAATGTATTGCAGTTTTTTATTTTAGATAAAATGGGTGTACCGTTTGTAGTAACTGCTGCCGTTATATTGTTAATGATATTACTCTATACTTTTGAAGGCGGTGTAAAAACAATTGTTTATACCGATACACTTCAAACATCATTAATGATTTTGGGATTGATTATTTGTGTTGTCTATATTTTGAATCACCTCAATTTAGGAGCAGGAGAAGCCTTATCCATCATGAACGAAAAGGGTTATTTAAATGTGTTTAATACGGATGTAAACAGCAAAGGTTTTTTTCTGAAACAAATAATTGGCGGAGCTTTTATTACAATAGCAATGACAGGACTTGATCAGGAAATGATGCAAAAAAATATTAGCGTAAAACGATTGGGTGACTCACAAAAAAATGTCATTACATTATCTGTTATTTTAGTTGCAGTATTGTTTTTATTTTTAGTATTAGGCGGATTGTTATACCTCTACAGTACCAGTAACGGCGCAGCTTACAGCGTAAATGCAATTACAGGTAAACATGAATTATTATTGCAAGGCACCAATATCATCGGGGATAAAGTTTTTCCAACTGTTGCGCTGAATTACTTACCAACAGGCATTGGAATTATTTTTATCATTGCATTAATATCTGCATTATTTCCATCGGCTGATGGAGCATTAACTGCATTAACTTCTTCATTTTGTATAGATATTTTAGGACTCAGAGACCGTACAGATTTTGATGAAAAGAAAAAGAAAAGAGTGAGGCTTACCGTACATTTATCATTTGCAATCATCTTCCTTTTTTGCATTATGGTATTTTATAAATTAAATGACAACAGTATCATAGATAAAATATTAGAACTTGCAGGATATACTTATGGTCCACTTCTTGGCTTATTTACTTTTGGAATTTTTACAAAAAGAATGTTACCCAACAATATCTGGATTACTGTTATTTGCTTAATCGCACCTGTACTTTCATACGTACTAAGTATGAATGCAAATGTATGGTTCAATGGATACCAGATAGGTATTGAATTACTTATTATCAATGGGTTATTTACGTTCCTTGGTTTACTTTTTATTTCAAAACCAAGCAAAATATAAACTCGTTTGTATGTTTTGTTAGGCTAAAAAACGTGTTAATAAACTATGGAATTTATTCATCCTTCGGCAGAAAAATATGTAGCTGCATTTTCTTCTCAAGAGGATAATTTGTTGCATGAAATCAATGAGCAAACCCAAGAACACAAACATGCACACATGTTGAGCGGACAAGTACAGGGTAATTTTTTAACATTGTTGAGTAATTTAATCCAACCGAAATATATTTTAGAAATTGGTACGTTTACCGGCTACAGTGCCCTATGTTTAGCCACAGGACTACGTTCTGGCGGAGAACTACACACAATAGAAATCAGAAATGAAGATGCACTAACTGCTTCAGAAAACTTTAAGAAATCAAAACAAGCCAATCAGTTAAATTTGCATATTGGTAATGCATTGGAAATTATTCCCGGATTATCTTATGAATGGGATCTTGTTTTTATAGATGCCGATAAAGTTGCATACATTGATTATTATGAAATGATTGTTCCAAAACTTAATTCAGGTGCAATTATTATAGCTGACAATGTATTGTTTCATGGGCAAGTTCTAGAAGAAACGATTAAAGGAAAAAATGCTCTGGCTATTCATGCTTTCAATGAGCATGTTGCAAATGACAACAGAACAGAACAGGTATTATTAACCATCCGTGATGGTTTATCGATAATAAGAAAGAAATGATAAAAAAAATTCAAATAATATGCATCTTCCTTTTTTGTAGCATAGCTGTTTTTGCACAGCAGGAGAAAGCAATAGCATATATCAGCTTGTACAAAGAAGTGGCTATTGCCGAAATGCAAAGAAGTGGCGTACCCGCAGCCATCACTCTTGCTCAAGGAATGCTTGAAAGTGGTTTTGGCGAAAGTGAATTATGTAAAAAAAGTAATAACCATTTTGGAATAAAATGTAAAGAAGAATGGACAGGTGATAAAGTTTACCACGATGATGACAGCAAACAAGAATGTTTCAGGGCTTATCCATCTGCATCAGAAAGCTACAAAGACCATTCTGAATTTTTAAAAAGCCGACCTTGGTATGGATTTTTATTTAAGTTAGATCCTACTGATTATGAAGGATGGGCAACCGGACTAAAAAAAGCAGGTTATGCTACTGAAAAAGATTATGCCAGTCGTCTGATTAAAATCATCAAGGATTTTAACCTGCAACAGTTTTCACTTTCTTCCATTACAGCTACTAAAAAAGCTGATGAAGCACCAGTAAAAAAAGATACCAATCAAACAGCACAAACCGCTGTAGCTATTGCTGAAGTTGATTCTCCGGCAGTGATAACAACAAAAATAGACACCGTTATTACTAATGAAAAGGAAGAACCTGCAGATACCATGATCACAATAGTAGAACCTCAAATAATTGATACAATTGTTCAGAAAAAAAGTAAATATGCCGAGGGTATTTTTACCATCAATCACTCTAAAGTATTTTATGCTAAAGAAGGAACTTCATTGCTTTCTATTGCAAATAAATATGGCATTACATTAAGCAAGTTGCTTGCATTTAATGATATGCAGGAACTTGATATTCTTAATTCAGATACTTTAATTTTCGTAGAGCCAAAACTTAAGAAGGGAGCATCTGATTTTCATGTTGCAAATGAAGGAGAAACCTTACACAATATCAGCCAGACAGAAGGAGTACAACTAAGCAGTCTTTTGCAATACAATACAATAAAACCTGGCATTGCATTAAAAAAAGATGAAAAAATATATCTTCGTCCAAGAACTGTAAAAAGTTCCAAATAATTTCAACAACATCAAAACAACTCATGTCATCTATAAAAATTAAGGACAAACAATTTATACCCTTCATTTCAGAAACTGCAATTGAAGGAAAAATAAAAGAACTAGCAGCACAATTAAAAACAGATTATGAAGGTAAAAGACCACTTCTCATTGCCATTTTGAACGGCTCTTTTATGTTTGCATCAGATTTATTCAAAGAATTAAAATTTGAAGCCGAAATTTCCTTTATCAAACTTGCATCTTACAAAGGAACAAAGAGCACAGGACATGTAGTTACCGCAATTGGCTTAGATACCGATATTACCGAACGTCATATAATTATTTTGGAAGACATAATTGATACCGGTAAAACATTACATTCTTTTTTACCTCAATTACAACACCAGCAACCCGCTTCATTAAAGGTTGCTGTATTATTAGACAAACCCGAACCCCGCCAATTTGAAGTACCAATAGACTATAAATGTTTTACCATTGAAAATAAATTTGTGGTAGGATATGGTCTTGATTATGATGGATTGGGAAGAAATATCAGTTCTATTTATCAACTGGAAATATAACCTCAGGGTAAAATAAAATTATAGCAGAAAATAATTGTGTAATTTAGTTACTAAATTGTGATGAAAACGATTGCTATAAAATGAAACAGCTTTTAATTGTATTTCTTTTTTGCATCTTTTTTTCAACATCTTTTTGCCAGTATTATTTACGCGGTGAAATTAGAGATGTAAAAGGCAAACTATTGCCTGGTGTGAAAATCAATCTTTTTTCGAAAGGAACTTTTTCTTATACAAGTGGCAGCAGTGGTTCATTTGGCATTCCAACAAATTTAGCAATAGATACCATCATGCTTACACTTGAAGGTTATGAAGTATTAAAGCAAGCGGTTGATTCGAAAAAATCTCAGAGTTTTATTTTGAAAATGTTGCCTGCAACGGCAAGCTTAATGAGAAATAAATTAACCTCATTAACCAAAAATTTATCCAAAGAACAAGCCTACTCTTATTCAGCACAAGGAGAAAGTTACAGCAGCTTGGTTGAGAATAGTTTTATACCGGCAAAATTATATCCTCAAACAGGTTTTTCTTTAAATATTGACAGAGCATCTTACAGCAATGCAAGACGATTTTTAAACAATGAAACCAATGTTCCTCCTGATGCTGTGAGAATAGAAGAAATGCTAAATTACTTCAGTTTTAAAAGTTCAAAAGAAAACAATCCCGAAAAAAAATTCAGCTGCAATACCTATATTACGAATTGTCCGTGGAATAAAAAAAACCAATTGCTATTTATAAATCTGAATGCGCCAAAACTAAATTTAGATAGTGTTCCGCCGAGTAATCTTGTTTTTTTAATTGACATATCAGGTAGTATGGATAAACCAAACCGTTTGCCTTTATTACAAAGCGCTTTTAAAATGCTCGTAAAGAATTTAAGAGAAAAAGATACAGTAGCGGTAGTAGTTTACGGAGGCGGTGTTGCAAGAATATTAAATCCAACAAGTGGTGCTGAAAAAGAAATTATCAATACAATTATTGATTCACTTACAGCATCAGGAGATACTCCCGGAGAAGGTGCAATAGAGAGTGCTTACAAAAGTGCAAGAGAAACATTTATTAAAAGAGGCAACAATAGAGTAATACTTGCAACTGATGGTGATTTTAATGTTGGTCAAACTTCAGAAAAAGCCTTAGAAGACCTTATAACTCAGCAACGACAATATGGTATTTATCTCACTTGTTTGGGTGTAGGTATGGGTAATTACAAAGACAGCAAATTAGAAACACTTGCAAAAAAAGGAAACGGCAATTTTGCCTATTTAGACAATACAAATGAAGCACAAAAAGTATTGATTACAGAATTTACCAAAACATTGTATTCAGTTGCAAATGACGCATCGTTAAGCATCATATTCAATAGTGACCTAGTTAAAGAACACAGGCTGATTGGGTTTGATAACAAAGAAGCATCTGTTGAAGACAGCACAAGTGAACTAGAAGGTGGGGAGGTTGGAAGTGGTCATTCCATGATGGCAATTTTTGAATTTACTCCTCAAGAAGGCCTAAATTCAACTTCATTAGGAAAAATTAATTTACAATACAAAGTAGGTAAAGATACAACATTTACTTATCAAAAATTTGATATTCCTTACCAATTAACTTCGCTTGATGCAGCAGATTCTTCTTTAAAATTTGCAACAGCAGTTACCATGTTTGGAGCATTATTAAAACGATCAAAGTACGCCAAAGACTTCAGTTTTAC
>CANGTN010000097.1 GCA_947456805.1 Chitinophagaceae bacterium
GGTATTAAAAATTCGTTTCTCAATTATTTTAGATAATGATTCGGCAATGTAGTGATAAAGAAGGAAAAGTTAATTGTAATGTAGTTTTTAAATTTTCTGTATCTTCAATTCTTAATTTTGAATTTCATTTAGGAAATTAAAAATATTTTTATGAAAAAAATTATTTTGAAGATTGTTTTAATTGCATTTGTTGCGATAGCATTTACATCATGCGCAAGCCGTAAAAGTTGCCCTACAAATAATCCACGTTACTTTACCAGCTAATATTTATACATGAATTGGAATCAGTTAACAAGCCTGGATCAGCTTACTGAAATAAAAAATAAATCTACAGAAAAGCCACAAGTTATTTTTAAACACAGTACTCGTTGCAGCATCAGTGTCATGGCACTTAATCGTTTTGAGCGTGGGGAAGCCGCATCAAATGTTGATTTTTATTTGTTGGATTTATTGACTTTCAGAAATATTTCCAATGAAATTGCTGATCAATTTAATGTTCATCACCAATCACCACAAATTTTATTAATACATAAGGGTGAATGCATTTTTGATGAAAGTCACAATGCAATTTCAATGGAAGAGGTTGCTGAGCAAGTGTCTTTATTAGCTTAGTTTTCTAAAGACTTACACACTTTTAATTACCATTGCACTTGCACCGCCACCGCCATTACAAATTCCCGCTGCACCAATATTTGCATTGTTTTGTTTCAACACATTGATCAATGTAACAATAATTCTTGCACCACTGCAACCCAATGGATGGCCCAATGCAACAGCACCGCCGTTTACATTCACTTTTGCAGCATCGAGATTCATTTGCTGACAGTTAACCAAACCAACAACGCTAAAGGCCTCATTCAACTCAAAATAATGAACGTCTTCCATTTTCAAACCAGCTTTGGCAACTGCTTTTGGCACAGCTAAAGATGGAGTAGTGGTAAATAATTCAGGAGCTTGTTCTGCATCTGCATATGATAACAAAACAGCAATTGGTTTGATGCCCAATGCATCTGCTTTTTCTTTGCTCATTAATACCAATGCAGCAGCGCCATCATTCATGGTACTTGCATTAGCTGCTGTTACGGTTCCTTCTTTACTAAAAGCGCCTTTTAGCTCGGGGATTTTATCAAATTTTACATTAAAAGGTTCTTCGTCTTTATCTATGACAATAGTTCCTTTTTTGGTTGTTATTTCTACCGGAACAATTTCATTGGTGAACTTTCCATTTTTCCAGGCTGCCTGACTTCTTTGATAGCTTTCAATGGCAAATGCATCTTGATCTGCTCTGCTGATATTGTATTTTGCTGCACATGCATCAGCAAAATTCCCCATTGCCCCATTGAAATAAACATCCGTCAAACCATCTTTTGCCAATCCATCTATCATACTTACATCGCCGTATTTATTGCCCCAACGCAGGTTTGGACTATAAAACGGAACGTTGCTCATGCTTTCCATACCGCCTGCAACTACAACGTCAGCATCACCCAATAAAATACTTTGTGTACCTTGTGCAATTGCTTTCATACCACTTGCACAAACTTTATTGATGGTAGTACAAATTACATTGTCGGGTAATCCGGCAAATTTTGCAGCTTGTCTTGCAGGTGCCTGACCTAAGTTTGCTTGGATAACACTGCCCATCAATACTTCATCAATTTGAGAAGGTTGTAATCCTGCTTTTTCAACAGCACCTTTGATGGCAATTGCTCCTAATTTGGTTGCAGATAAATCTTTTAAAGCACCACCAAAAGATCCTATTGGTGTACGAACGGCACTTACAATATATACAGTTTTAGAACTCATATAATTTAGTTTGAATGGCAAAGATAAATTATCAATACTAACAATTGTTAGGTAATTTAAAATAATTTATGTACAAGATTTTTACAGAAAAAAACTAATTGAAATTGTAATGAAATCAATACCAAACTTTTAAGGCAAAAACCAATAAAGCATATAAAAGGGTTGAGAAAAAAATACCCTTTGCAGTTTTATCTATGTGGTTGTTAATATAAATTGTAAAGATGATTGCATTTGCCAATAATGAAAAACTAACCATGCTTGTGATTAATCTTTTTTCCATTCCTAAATATTGAATGAATTGGTATAGGCTTAAGATACTAAAACGATAAAAATAAAATCCAACCATACCCAATAGGGGAGTGAATAAACCTAAAATTAAACCAAAAACAAGGTTGTCTTTTTTAAAGAAATTAAACATAAAATGTATTGTTTTGTTTGAATTTTAAAATCAGTAGAAGGTTATAATTTCCATTTTTCAAGTTGTTCTTTTATTGCATAATTCGTTAGGTCAAATTGAACTGGAACAACGCTTACATAATTATTTTTCAAAGCCCATACATCAGTATCTTTTCCTTTATCAAAGTTTACAAATTCACCGGTAAGCCAGTAATACATTTTACCGGTTGGGTCTTTTCTTTCAATAAAATCTTCCTCATATTTTGCATAAGCTTGTCGGCAAATTTTAATTCCTTTTATAAGGCTTTCAGGAATTGCAGGAATATTTACATTTAACAATAAATGTTTGTTTTGTTTTTTACTCAGCATCATGACTGCTATTTTTCTTACAATCGTCTTTGATGCATTAAAATCAGCTTCTACGCTATAGTCTAATAAGCTGAAACCTGCACTGGGTATGCTTTCTATGCTTGCTTCCATTGCAGCACTCATTGTGCCGCTATAAATTACGTTGATGCTATGATTTGCACCATGATTTACGCCACTTAAACAAATATCTGGTTTTCTGTGCAGCACCTTATCTACTGCTAATTTCACACAATCAACCGGCGTGCCATTGCAAGTATATGCTTCAACGCCTTCTATGAAATTTACTTTTTGTAACCTTAAAGGATAGCCAATTGTAATAGCGTGTCCCATGCCGCTTTGGGGCTTGTCAGGAGCAACCACTACCACACGACCTAAATCTTTTACAGCCTCCGTTAATGCTTTAATGCCCGGAGCATGAATACTATCGTCGTTTGTGATTAATATAATCGGTTCTTCTTTTTTTTGCTTTGTTTTTGCCATAGCTGCAAGTTAAGGAAGTAGGGTTGATTTTAAGGATTAAGAAATAATAAATAAAAAATCCCCATAATTAAATTATGAGGATTTGGTAAAAAAATAATTTAGTTATAATAAGACACGAATTTTTTTAGAATAATCTTCAAACTCTTTTTCTAATAAGCTAATTGAAATTTCTTTAGAATTAGAAAATGGATTTAATGCAAAGCATAATTCAAGATAAATATCACTTACTCTTCTTCTAAATTTAAATTCATCATAAAAAACAGTTTCACGTTTTAGTTCTAAAATTTCTTTACGGATATCATTCAAACTATTTAATTTTTCTTGTTCAGAAGCTGTTTTAATTTCTTTTACAGAAAGTGTTTTTATTTTTTTATCTACGCTATCCATTAAATAAAATAACTTTTCATGAAGGTTGAATAATCTCATTCCTTGATCATACAAAAGCTGCATGTTTTTTTGTGTATATCCTTTTTCAGGATTAGGCTCTATTGAAATAGATTGTTCATATTTTTTGCCATCAACTTCTAACACTACTTTGTAATTACCTACAGGAACTTTAGGAGCCAAAACTGATGAGAAAAGTACAGGAGAACCTGATGTAAAACCACCAACTGCTACTTTTGGTGGATTAATTGTAAGATTCCAGCCAACTTTATTTAAGCCCTTATTTGAAGTAGCATTTAAGTCTTTTATTTTTTTATTTTTTGAATTAAAAATTTCAATTTTTACTGCATTATTACTTCTTTCTTTTAGATAATAAGTAAAAACAGGAACTTTTTCTTTACTATTTGCTGTCCATCCAGCTAAATTACTTGCAGGAGAAGGGGTAGATCCTGTAAAATTATATTTGAAGTTTTTGTTTGGATAAAAAATAACATCACTTTTTAAATCAGATTTTACCAATAACCTTAGGTTTGACAGATCATCTAAAATATAAATTCCACGACCATGTGTTGCAATAATTAAATCGTTTGTTGTGGGGTGAATTTGCATGTCTCTAACTAAAGAATACCATGGTATATTTTGATATTTGCTCCTCATCCAACTTATTCCTCCATCTATTGAAATAAATAATCCCATTTCAGTTCCTACAAATAATAGCTTTTCATTTACAATATCTTCTCTTATGACGTGCGCAAATCCTGTAAATTCATTAGATTTTATTTGGCTAAATGTATTTCCTCCATCATTACTAATGGTTAAATAAGTGGAGTGATCTCCATAACCATGATTATCGAATGTTACATAAATACGTTTTGGATTTATTTTAGATAATTCTATACAGCTAATAGAAGAACCAACAGGAACACCGGCTTTCCAGGCTGCATCGGCTTTATTCAACCATGTTTTACCTCCGTCAAATGTGACCTGTAAATTTCCATCATCAGTACCCACCCAAATATTCATTTCATTTTTTGGGTTTTGTACTAACGTAAAAATTGTACAATGATTTTCTGCGCTTGTATTGTCTCCGGTAATACCACCACTATTTTCTGTTTTTTGTTTGTTTTTATTATTGGTAGTTAAATCGGGTGATATTCTCGTCCAACTTCTTCCTTCATCAATTGATTTGAATAAATATTGATTTGCCATATACAAGTTGTATAACTTTTTTGTATTTGCTTGTTTCGTATAATTACCAATTACAATTGGAGTATTCCAATTCCAACGATGTTCTTCTTCGCCAATGCCTTTTTGAGGTTTAATGCTTGTAGATAAGCCATCGTTTAAATTAATTCTATTGGCATTTCCACCTTGTGATTCTGCAAATACAATTTTTGAATTGAATGGATTTGATTGAACCCAAAAGCCATCACCACCATTAATATCTTTCCAATCTGTGCTACTGATACCACCAGGAGATTCACTTGGTGCAAACCAACTGCCATTATCTTGCAAACCACCATAAACATGATATGGCTCTTGTTTATCAACACTTACATGATAAAATTGACCAACAGGTAAGTTATTTAAAAATTGCCATGAAACACCTTTGTTTATACTGGTATAAACTCCTCCATCTGTTCCTAAAAATAAAATATTCGGTTGTTCCGGGTTAACCCATAAAGCATGATGATCGGCATGAGGATTAACACCTCCAATTACAATATTACTCCAAGAGAATCCACCATCATTTGAGTACTGAAAATCAAAGGCTGGTCTGTATACTTTTTTAGAATCTTTAGGATCAAAAACCAGAGTGCTGAAGTAAAAGGGTCTTGCAGTAATATTGTCAGTAGCAGCTAGTTTTTTCCAAGTTTCTCCTTCATCTTGCGATTGAAATAATCCTGGTGTTTTTGCTTCTACGATAGCTAAGATTTCTTTTGGTTTTGAAGGATTTATAGTTACAACAATTCTGCCCATTTCTGTTTCAGGAAATCCATTAGTTATTTTAATCCAGTTTTTTCCTCCATCAATACTTTTAAATAATCCACTACCTTTTCCACCCGATATAAATGAGTATGGATTTCTTCTAAATTGCCAAAAGCTAGCAAATAAAATATTAGGATTGCTTGGGTGCATTGCGATATCTGCACAACCTGTTTCATTGTCAATAAACAAAATCTTTTCCCAAGATTTTCCGCCATTGGTACTTTTATATAAACCTCTGTGATTGCTTGATTTCCAGAGCGGACCAGGAACTGCTACATACAATGTTTTTTTATCAGAAGGATCAATAATAATTTTACTGATATGTTCTGTACTATCCAATCCAATTCTCTGCCAATTTTTTCCACCATCTGATGTTTTGTATATTCCATCTCCGATAGAAACTGTATTACGCATGTTGCTTTCTCCCGTACCTGCATAAACTATTTTGGTATTATTAGGTTCTACTGCAATTGCACCAATTGATTGACAATATTTGTCGAATATAGGTTCAAAACTTAATCCTCCATTTTGAGTTTTCCAAATTCCACCTCCTGCTGTCCCTACATATAAATTGATTTGTCCATCTACAACCATTCCCTCAATTGATGTGATTCGGCCACTCATAGTTGAGGGCCCTAAAGCCCTTGCTGACATCACTTGAAAGTAGGAGGAATTTATGGAGGGGGCTTGTGCAAATATTTGTAATGTGTAAATGCAAAATAAAAATGATAAAGTAATGGTTTTAAACATAAAATGTTATTTAAAAAAGAAAGCTCCAGATTTTAATTGGAGCATTTCAGAATATGGTTTTAAAATTTATTTTCCTTGAAATATTGTTTCATCAATTGAAGGATTGATAGTTACTTTTTTTGTTACATACATCATACCCATTTGATCGGTTTTAAAAGGAATTTTAACACCAAAATCGATCGTTTTATAATCAAAATTTTTTGATGCCATTTTTATCTCTTGTCCTTCTTGTTTAACAATAGATTCTTGTTTGTATATTAGATTAGTTTTCAAATCAAAAAAATAGGTTGTTTCTTTAGCATTTTTTGTTGTTAATTTTATTTTGTGGTATTCATTCCCATCTTCTTCGTCTTTGCCTAAATACTCAACTGTAGAGCCTTTTTCTTTGTAATCAACAAATTCATCTTGTATATCTAATTCATCTAATTTTTCTTTTAATTCCTCACTAGTTAATGGTTGTAAATTGGTTTTTCCACCAAGCGGATTTTGAGACCATCCTTCCTTGGGTGTTGTAATATCAATGATTTTTTGTCCCTGAAATTCAGCATCTATTCTAACGCCTACATTCATAATTGCTTGCATTTTA
>CANGTN010000098.1 GCA_947456805.1 Chitinophagaceae bacterium
AAGAAAGCTGCTCCTGCAAAGAAAGCTGCTCCTGCAAAGAAAGCTGCTCCTGCAAAGAAAGCTGCTCCTGCAAAGAAAGCTGCTCCTGCAAAGAAAGCTGCTCCTGCAAAGAAAGCTGCTCCTGCAAAGAAAGCTGCTGCAAAGAAGAAATAATTTCTTCCTTAATAGCAAATCACATTCAAGTCCCGAAATTTTTTCGGGACTTTTTTATTATCTATTTTGCAAAATCAAAAAAACTGATTTATGAATAATTACTCAATTGCAGATAATTTTTCGTTACTGGCTAAATTGATGGATATACATAGAGAAAATAGTTTTAAGGCAAAGACATATTCAATAGCTGCGTATACTGTTGAAAAATTAACTATTGAATTAAGTACAATAGAACAAAATAAAATTTTTTCATTAAAAGGAATAGGCGAAAGTGTAGGGCATAAAATTATTGAGCAATTACAAACAGGTTCTTTGAAAATATTAGAAGATTATATTGCTAAAACACCCCAAGGAGTTTTGGAGATGTTACATATAAAAGGAGTTGGTCCTAAAAAAATTGCTACTATTTGGCATGATATGGAAATTGAAAACTTAGGTGAACTATTATATGCTTGTAATGAAAATAGACTTACACTTTTTAAAGGTTTTGGTGAAAAAACACAACAGGGTGTAAAAGAGGCAATTGACTTTTATATGGGAACACTAGGTAGTTATTTATACCAGCAAATAGAGATCTATGCAAATGCAATTGATGAAAAATTAAATGTAATTTTTCCTGATTCAATTCATACAATTACAGGAGCATTTCGCCGACAACTTGAAATAATAGAAAAACTTGAATGGGTTACTACTGTTGACATCAGTCAACTTAAAACTTTTTTTATAACGAATGATTTCAAAATAGTTGCTGAGGAAAATGGATACATCAGTTTTGCAGGTAAACAAAATATAACGCTTGGTTTTTATTCAATTGATGATGCATTTTTTTATAATCAATTATTCGTAACTAGTTGTAGTGACATCTTTTTACAATCATGGATAGATCATACAGGATGGGATATTACACAAGCTTATCAAACTGAAGAAGAAATATTTGAAGAAGCAGATTGTTCATTTATTCCAGCTTATTTAAGGGAAGATGAAACAATAATTTCAGCTGCTTTGAAACAAAAACTACCTATAATAATTCAACAGCAAGACATTAAAGGAATTATTCACAGTCATAGCAGATGGAGTGATGGAATGAATACCATAGAGGAAATGGCAGTTGCTTGTATTGAAAAAGGTTTCGAATATTTAGTGATGTCTGACCACAGTAAAACAGCCAGCTATGCCCAAGGATTGCCAATAGAAAAAGTATTGGCACAACATGAACTAATTGATGAGTTGAATAAAAAGATAGCGCCATTTCGGGTTTTTAAAAGTATTGAAAGTGATATTCTTGGTGATGGCAGCTTGGATTATGAAGCAGATATTTTAAGGAAGTTTGATCTAGTGATTGCTTCTATTCACAGCAATTTAAAAATGACAGAAGATAAAGCTATGCTGCGTTTGATGAAAGCAATAGAAAATCCTTTTACAAGTATTTTGGGACACCTGACAGGAAGATTATTACTTAGCAGAAACGGTTATCCAATTGATCATAAAAAAATTATTGAAGCATGTGCTGCCAATGATGTAGTCATTGAATTGAATGCACATCCAAGACGCTTAGATATTGACTGGCGCTGGATAAACTATGCATTGGAAAAAAATGTATTGATTTCAATTAATCCCGATGCACATAGCATTGATGGTTTCAATGATTGCAAATACGGTATTTTAGTTGCGCAAAAAGCAGTTTTAACTAAGGATCAAAATTTGAGTAGTTTTAGTTTAACACAATTTGAAAATTTCCTGGTTCGTCAGCATCAGAAACGAGCTTGATTAGAGTAATATTATTTATTCAAATTTTTTACCTGATTCCAAATTGCATCCATTTCACCAAGGGTAAGATCTGTAAGCATTTTACCCGAATCACTTGCGATATTTTCCATTTCCTGAAAACGGGATATAAACTTTCTGTTAGTTTTCTCTAAAACGCCCTCTGCATCAATATTTAAAAACCTTGCATAGTTAATTAAACTAAAAAGTACATCACCAAATTCTTCTTCAATATGTTGTTGATTTTTTAAATAAATAGCTTCTTGTAATTCCCTCATTTCTTCTTCAACTTTTTTCCATACATCAGCTGCATTGTCCCATTCAAAACCAACTTGCTTTGCCTTTTCTTGAATACGTGTTGCTTTTATCATTGCTGGTAAGCTAACAGGAACGCCACTTAACACACTTTTTTTGCCTTCTATTAATTTTATCTTTTCCCAATTCTTTTTTACATCTTCTTCGTTTTCAACTGTTACATCACCATAAATATGTGGATGCCTTTTGATTAATTTTTGACTGATGCTTTCAATTACATCTTTCAATTCAAATTGTTTTTCTTCACTTCCGATTTTACTGTAAAATAATATGTGTAACAATACATCACCCAGCTCTTCTTTAATGTCTTGCCAATCGTTGTTGGTAATTGCATCTGTAAGTTCATATAACTCTTCAATTGTCATTGGTCGCAGCGAATGAATCGTTTGTTTTTTATCCCATGGGCATTTTTCTCTCAGTTCATCCATGATTGCTACCAACTTTAAAAAACAATCGGCTGTTTCTTGCATATATTTATTTTTATGAAGCAAATCTAAGTGTGAATTTTGCTGAATGATTGGAAATTAAAAAATAAAAAACATTAACATCGCCATTATAGTATTTTGCATTCTGTTTTTTGACTGTTGAGATAGCAATTATTACCTTTGTTACTTATTTCAAAAATATGAAGTATACATTTATTTTATTACTGCTATTGCTATTAACTTCTCAAAGTAAATCACAATATTATTTCAATGATATTATTGCTACCAAACAAAGTAATAACCAATATCACCTACTGAAAACAAACGGAATACGCAAAGTAAAAATCATTAATAAGGAAGCTGATAATACGGTTCTTGATGGATTTAAAGTAGAGCAGGAAATTAATAAAGATTGTAGTGAAATTGTTACAACTTCTTCTTCATCGGTTGGATCAAGTACACTTACTTCTTACTACACTACAAGTGGGATCATTAAAACCGAGGAAGTTTCTAACGGTGTAAGTAATTCATTAGATTATGTTTTCTATGAAAATGGGTTATTACAAAAACTTACTTCAAATACCATAGATACAAGTAATAAAAGAAATTCTACGGAATCACACGAATGGTTTTACACAAGTAATCTTTTGCCTTTGAAAATGTTGAAATTAAAAAACAATTCCGATACTACTATTATCAGATTTGTGACAGATGAAAAAGGGTTGGTTACAGAAGAACATTGGAGCAGAAAAGGAAAAAATACGGAGTCTTATTTTTATTATTACAACGAACAAAATAATATTTCGGATATTGTACGATACAATTCAAGGGCAAAGAAAATGCTTCCTGATTTTATGTATGAATACAATGAAAACGGCGCTTTGAAGCAAATGATACAAGTATTGCCTGGAAGCAGTAATTACAATACTTGGGTTTACACATATTTAACAAATGGCTTAAAAGAAAAAGAATTTTGCTACGATAAGCAAAAAAAACTAGTGGGTGCAGTTGAGTATAGTTACAATAAATAAAAAAGATCAGGTAATCAATATTTAGTTTAATACTACTAGTTATTTAAACGGTATATTTAAATCTAAATTATCCAATTTACCGGTTGGTTATAACATAAGACTACATGAATTTAAAATCATTGTTAGCAAAGCCTTTTGCTAATTATATTTACAAACAGCATAAAAAAAATATGCTGAATGCTGTGCAAGACCAGCAAACTATTTTGCAAGAACTTTTGAAAGTTGGTAAGCAAACAGTCTTTGGGAAGGAACATCATTTCAATGATATATCTAACTATCATGAATTTATGAAAGCTGTTCCTGTAAGAGATTACGAACAAATTAAAGGTTACATTGAGCAAATAAAAAATGGCAAACAAAATGTATTGTGGAAGGGTAAACCAATTTATTTTGCGAAAACAAGCGGCACTACGAGTGGTGTAAAATATATTCCAATTACAAAAGATTCAATTCCCAATCATATTAATACTGCACGTAATGCATTGTTGTGTTATATGGCGGAATCGGGTAACACATCTTTTGCAAATGGCAAAATGATTTTCTTAAGCGGAAGTCCTGAACTGGAGCGTATTGCAGACATTCCAACAGGAAGATTAAGTGGTATTGTAAACCATCATGTACCAAAATATTTAAGATCCAATCAGCTGCCATCATTTGAAACAAATTGTATCGAAGACTGGGAAACTAAATTGGATAATATCGTAAGAGAAACGATTGAAAATGACATGACATTAATTAGCGGAATTCCGCCATGGATGCAAATGTATTTTGATCGGTTACAAGAAAAGAGTGGCAAAAAAATTGGTGAATTATTTCCCAACTTTAGTGTAATGGTGCAAGGTGGTGTAAACTTTGAACCATATAAAGCAAAGCTGTTTGAGAGCATTGGAAGAAAGATTGATTGTATAGAATTGTTTCCGGCAAGTGAAGGTTTTTTTGCATTTCAAGATTCTCAAGATGCAGAAGGATTGGTATTAAACACAAATTCAGGAATCTATTTTGAATTTATTCCTGCCGGCGAAATTTTCAACGAAAGTCCCACCAGGATTGGATTACAGGATGTAGTTGTTGGAGAAAATTATGCATTAATCATAAACAATAATGCAGGATTATGGGGCTATAATATTGGAGATACTGTAAAATTTGTAAGCACTAATCCTTACAGATTAGTAGTTACTGGAAGAATAAAACATTTTATTTCTGCCTTTGGCGAACATGTAATTGCAGAAGAAGTAGAATATGCTTTGTTAAAAGCTGCAAATGAATCTAGTGTTTCTGTAGTTGAGTTTACTGTAGCTCCTAACATAGCACAGGGTGATGGTCAAAGTTATCATGAATGGTTTATTGAATTTGAAAATGAACCACATGACATGTTTACTTTTATAAATAAAGTAGATGATAATTTGAGATCAAAGAATGTTTATTACGATGATTTGATAACAGGTAATATTTTGCAAAAATTAGTAATTCGTAAAGTGAGGAAAAACGGGTTTATTGATTATATGAAACAAATAGGAAGGTTGGGCGGACAAAATAAAGTAGCAAGGCTTACAAATGACAGAAAAATTGCCGAAGTATTACAATCGTTTTTAGCATAACTTCTTATACTTTAGGCTTATCTTTAACCCCTTGCAAAAATTATTTAACATGAGTATAAAACGAATTGCAATATTTGGATCTACAGGTTCCGTAGGTACACAAGCTTTAGAAGTAATTGCTGCCAATCCTTCATTGTTTTCGGTAGAAATATTAACGGCTCAAAACAATGAAAATTTATTGATTCAACAAGCGTTGCAATTCAATCCTAATTGTGTTGTAATTGGCAACGAGAAAAAATATGAAACGGTAAAGCAAGCATTGGCATCAACAGATATCAAAGTATTTGCCGGAGAAAAAGCTTTGGAAGAAGCTGCAGCTATGGATTGCTATGATATGATGTTGGCTGCAATTGTAGGTTATGCAGGCTTAAAACCAACATTACAAGCTATTGAAAGTGGTAAGCCTATTGCTTTGGCAAACAAAGAAACGTTGGTTGTTGCAGGTGAAATTGTAATGCGTAGAGCAGTTGAAAAACGAATTCCAATTATTCCGGTTGATAGCGAACACTCTGCTATTTTTCAATGTCTGGTAGGAGAGAGTAGAAATAAAATTGAAAAGATTGTACTCACTGCAAGCGGCGGACCATTCAGAGGAAAAAAACCTAATTTTTTGGTGAATGTAAAGCGAGATCATGCATTGCAACATCCTAACTGGACGATGGGTGCAAAAATTTCGATAGACTCTGCAACCCTTATGAATAAAGGACTTGAGATGATTGAAGCCAAATGGTTGTTCAATTTATCTCCCGAACAAATACAAGTTGTCATTCATCCGCAGAGTATTATTCATAGTATGGTTGTGTTTGAAGATGGGAGCATTAAAGCTCAAATGGGTTTGCCAGATATGAAGTTGCCTATTCAATATGCGATGGCTTTCCCTTATCGTATTCCAAACGATTTTCCTCGTTATAATTTTAAAAAACCTGAAACACTTACTTTCGAAGAGCCCGACTTAAAGACCTTCAGAAATTTAGCCATGGCAATAGATGTAATGAATAGAGGCGGTAATCTTCCTTGTATTTTAAATGCAGCGAACGAAATTGCAGTATTTGCTTTTTTACAAAACAGAATTGGTTTTTTAGATATTACAGAATTGATTGAAAGAACAATTAATAAAATTCCATTTATTGAAAAGCCAACTTTACAAGAGTTGTTTGATAGTGATGGTGAGGCACGTACTTTTGCTGCAACTTTAATTGAGCTATAAAAAATTAGATTTTAAAAAAATATTATTCATATAAAAAAGTAATCCTCCTATTGAGGAATTAATTTATGACATTACTAGCAATTGATTGGAATGGAGGTATGATACAAGCAGGACAATTTATTTTGTCATTTTCAATTTTAGTTGTTCTACACGAATTAGGACATTTCTTACCTGCAAGATGGTTTAAATGTAGGGTTGAAAAATTTTATTTGTTCTTTAATCCCGGATTTA
>CANGTN010000099.1 GCA_947456805.1 Chitinophagaceae bacterium
AAGTTGTTGAAAAGTGCCATTAATAACTGGGAACAAAAAAATGAAGGATCAAGTGCTGCTGACAGTAATTTAATAGTTAAAACAGTATTTGTAGATGGTGGTAGAGTACTTAAACGTATGAAGCCGGCACCACAAGGACGTGGCTATAGAATTCGTAAGCGTAGCAATCATGTAACAATAATAGTTGACACAAAAACCAAATAATAATATTTCCCAGTTTTGGGATGAATATTGGAAATAAAATAAAACTATGGGTCAGAAAGCAAATCCAATTGGTAACAGATTAGGTATCATCCGCGGATGGGAAAGTAACTGGTACGCTAGCAAGAAAGACTACGCCGGAAAGTTAATAGAAGATCACAAAATTCGTACGTACTTACTAGCTCGTATTAGCAAAGGTGGTATTGCACGTATTGTTATCGAACGAACTTTAGGTAAGTTGATTGTAACAATCCACACAAGTAAGCCAGGTATCATTATTGGTAAAGGTGGTGGCGAAGTAGATCGTATCAAAGAAGAGTTGAAAAAACTTACTTCTAATGAAGATGTACAGATTAATATTTTAGAAATCCGTCGTCCTGAATTAGACGCACAAATTGTAGGAGATACTATTGCACGTCAAATTGAAAATAGAATCAATTTCAAAAGAGCTACTAAAATGTCTATTGCATCTACATTACGTATGGGTGCTGAAGGTATCAAAGTGAAATTAAGTGGTCGTTTAGCAGGAGCTGAGATTGCACGTAGTGAAGAATTTAAACAAGGTAGAACTCCGTTACATACTTTCCGTATGGATATTGATTATGCAAATGTTTTTGCACAAACTGTATATGGAAAAATAGGTATAAAAGTTTGGATTTGTAAAGGTGAAGTTTTAGGTAAGCGTGATTTGAATCCTAACATTATCAGTGGAAAACCTGAAGGTGCTATGGAAAGAAGAGACGAGAGACGTGGTGGTTCTGATAGAAGAGATGACAGACGCGGTGGCGGAGGTGGTGGTAGAGACAATAGAGGTGGTGGTAGAGGAAGAAACTAATTTGCAATTAGCCAATGTGTAAAAAGCTAATACACAAATTAACCGTATTAGTTACTTGTACATTATCAAATTAAATAAAAGATGTTACAGCCGAAAAGAAGTAAACACAGGAAACAACAAAAAGGTCGCATTCGTGAAGTAGCGAAGCGTGGAACCGCTATATCTTTTGGTTCATTTGCTTTAAAAGCATTAGAACCAATTTGGTTAACAAATAGACAAATTGAAGCAGCTCGTCAAAGTATGACACGTGCAATGAAAAGAGAAGGTAATGTATGGATTCGTATCTTTCCTGATAAGATCATTACGCGTAAACCTGCTGAAGTAAGGATGGGTAAAGGTAAAGGAAATCCTGAATTTTGGGCTGCTGTGGTAGAACCAGGTCGCATCATTTTTGAGTGTGATGGTGTTACCGAAGCTACTGCGAAAGAAGCTATGGGCTTAGCTGCACAGAAATTACCAATAAAAACAAAATTTGTTGTAAGAAGAGATTTACAAGCATAATTTTAAAATACAATTGTGATGGCAAATAAAAAGTTTGATTTTAATAAAGGTTTAAAAGACTTAAACGAGAGTGATCTCAAAGCACGTATAACTGAAGACACACTTCGTTTAAAAAAATTGGAATTTGCACATGCTATTTCACCATTAGAAAATCCAATGGTAATACGCAGTGTAAGGAAAGATATTGCTCGATTAAAAACAGAATTAGAAAAAAGAACATTGGCATAATCAAATGCGATTAAGAGATAACTTGTTGATGCCTTCATCAAATGAGCATTATCAAATTATCGAATTATCAAATTATCAAAATGAATACAATGGTTGAAAGAAATTTGCGTAAAACTAGAACCGGTGTTGTTACTAGTAATAAGATGACCAAAACTGTAACAGTTGCGGTTGAAAGAAAAGTTAAACACCCTATCTATGGTAAGTTCGTAAAGAAAACTACTAAATTCCATGCTCATGATGAAAAAGATGAGTGTACAATTGGAGACATAGTGAAGATTATGGAAACAAGACCACTTAGCAAAACTAAGCGTTGGAGATTAGTAGAAATAGTAGAAAAAGCTAAATAAAATTAGTCCTAGTTTATTTGTATACTGAGATTTTATTTCTCAATAAACATTTAAATTATCAATTCTAAAAATTTAAAAAATGATTCAGCAAGAAAGTAGGCTTAATGTAGCTGATAACAGTGGAGCAAAAGAAGTACTTTGTATCAAAGTATTAGGCAATAGCGGACAGGATTATGCTAAGATTGGAGATAAAATTGTTGTTACAGTAAAATCAGCAATTCCAGCCGGAGGTATTAAAAAAGGTACTGTTTCAAAAGCTGTAATTGTACGCACTACCAATAAATTACGTCGTAAAGATGGTTCGTATATTCGTTTTGATGACAATGCAGTTGTATTGTTGAACAATTCAGATGATCCAAGAGGTACACGTATTTTTGGGCCAGTAGCCCGTGAATTACGTGATAAAGGATACATGAAAATTATCTCTTTAGCACCTGAAGTTCTATAATATATAAAACAAATTTTAGGTATTACAATTTTACCTAAAATCATTAAAAATAATTTATAGCTATTATTTAGCATTAAGTTTTAAGTGAAAACAATGAGTACAAGATTCAAACCAAAGTTCAACATCAAAAAAGGTGACAATGTAGTTGTTATTGCCGGTGATGATAAAGACTTAAAGAAACCACGTAAAGTATTAGAAGTTATTGTGGATAAAGGAAGGGTAATAGTTGAAGGTGTAGCTATTGCAACAAAACATACTAAGCCATCTGCACAAAATACCAAAGGTGGAATTGTAAAAGTTGAAGCTTCAATCAACATTAGTAACGTTATGCTTTGGGATGCTAAAGTTTCTGCACCCACCAAAGTAAAACGTACCAGAGAAAATGGTAAACTAGTAAGAGTTTCAAAAAAATCAGGCGAAGCTATTAAGTAATATTAATGAATTTTGCTTCCTTTTATAAGAAGCACAAACAATAGATTTATGAGTACTATAAAATATTCCCCACGTTTAGCAGACAAGTACAAAAAAGAAGTTGTACCTGCATTAATGAAAAAGTTTTCATACAAAACAGTAATGCAAGCTCCTAAGCTTGAAAAGATTTGTATCAATCGTGGTGTAAACGGCGCAGTGAATGATAAGAAATTAATTGATGTAACAATTGGTGAATTGGAACAAATTACTGGTCAAAAAGCTGTTCCAACTACAAGTAAAAAAGATATCTCAAACTTTAAATTACGTAAAGGAATGCCTATTGGGGCAAGAGTTACTCTACGCGGTGAGAAAATGTATGAGTTCTTGGATCGTTTGGTTTCAGTAGCTTTACCTCGTGTACGTGATTTTAAAGGAATTAGTGATAAAGCTTTTGATGGTAGAGGAAATTATACGCTAGGTGTTACAGAACAAATTATTTTTCCGGAAATTGATATTGATAAAGTAAATAAAATTACCGGTATGGATATCACTTTTGTAACCACTGCAGGAACAAATGAAGAAGCATACGAGTTATTAAAAGAATTAGGAATGCCATTCAAAGGAGCAAAAAAAGAATCAAACTAATATAACGATTTCAGAATATTATATTTTGAAATTAAAAATTTAAAACTGAAATTTTAAAACAACATGGCAAAAAAATCAATTATTGCCCGTCAGGCTAAACGAGAGGCACTCGTTGCAAAATTTGCTGTTAAAAGAGCAGCTTTAAAAGCAGCAGGTGATTACGATGCATTGGATAAACTTCCAAAAAATGCTTCTCCTGTTCGTTTAAAAAATCGTTGCCAATTAACTGGACGTCCTAAAGGTTACATAAGATATTTCGGTATATCTAGGATAATGTTTAGAGATATGGCACTCAATGGTAAAATACCTGGAGTAAAAAAAGCAAGTTGGTAATATTTTACTATAACTTCCTCAATAGGAGGATGCATAGAAACAATTTTTAAGAACTGATTTAATATAAATTACATGGTAACTGATCCTATAGCAGATTATTTAACAAGGGTACGTAACGCACAAATGGCGGGACATAGAATCGTTGAAATTCCTGCTTCAAATTTGAAGAAGAGAATTACTGAGATTTTGTATGAGCAAGGTTATATCTTGAAGTTTAAATTTGAAGAAGACAACAAACAAGGTCTTATCAAAATAGCTTTAAAATATGATTCAGTAACAAAGCTTCCTGCAATTCGTACTTTAGAAAGAGTAAGTCGTCCTGGTTTAAGAGCTTATTCAAAACCATCTGAAATTAAAAGAGTAATCAACGGCTTGGGTGTTGCGATTATCAGCACTTCTAAAGGTGTGTTAACAGATAAGCAAGCAAAAGCACAAAATGTTGGTGGTGAAGTATTGTGTTATATTAGCTAGTCAATATTGAAATACTAGCGTTGGGATTTTATTTAAATAATTTTGAAGACAATATAAGCCGTCTATACGAAGGCTGAACACTTCAAATTGGAAACAAATTTTTTAGAAACAACAATTTTTTAATATGTCTCGTATAGGAAAACAACCTGTTATTATACCAAGTGGTGTTACAGTAACTGTAGGTAGTGATAATGTAGTAACTGTAAAAGGACCAAAAGGAACTTTAACTGAAACAGTAGATAGAGATATCACTGTAGAAGTGAAAGATGGACAAGTTATTATCTCTCGCCCTACAGATCAAATTCGTCACCGTGCAATGCATGGATTGTATAGATCATTAATTAGTAATACAGTTAAAGGTGTTACAGAAGGGTATAAAAAAGAAATGGAATTAGTGGGTGTAGGTTTCAAAGCGGTTAATGCAGGAAATGTTTTAGATTTAGCACTTGGATATTCTCACAATATTATTTTTGAGGTGCCTTCTGAGCTAAAAGTATCAACTGCAACAGAAAAAGGAAAAAATCCAATTATAACTTTAGAAGGCAGCGATAAACAATTAATTGGTCAGGTTGCAGCTAAGTTAAGAAGCTTACGTAAACCAGAACCGTACAAAGGAAAAGGTGTTAAGTTTGTAGGCGAAGTATTGAGAAGAAAAGCAGGAAAAGCAGCTGGTAAATAATTGATAATTATTACAAATTTGTAAACTTTACCCCCGGCAGAATCGGAAGGTATAAATAGAATAATAATGAATACTAAATTAGAACAAAGACAAAAAATTCGCTACCGCATTCGTAAAAAGATTGTTGGTACTGCATCAAAACCACGTCTTTCTGTTTTTAGAAGCAATATTGAGATTTATGCTCAACTAATTGATGATGATAATGGTGTTACACTTGCTTCTTCTTCTTCTAAAGACAAAGAAATAGCTGCTCAGAAAATTACGAAGACTGAAAAGTCTAAACTAGTTGGAGCTGCTGTTGCAAGAAAAGCTACTGAATTGGGGCTTTCAGCTGTAGTTTTCGATAGAGGTGGTAATTTGTATCATGGAAGAATCAAAGCTGTTGCAGATGGTGCAAGAGAAGGCGGATTGAAATTCTAATCACTAACAATTATTAATAGTTAGATAAATGTTTAAATCAATAGATAATAAAGTAAAAGCAGGTGGCGACGTAGAACTTAAAGAAAAAGTTGTAGCCATCAATCGTGTAGTTAAAACTACTAAAGGTGGTCGTACCTTCTCATTTTCTGCACTTGTAGTTGTAGGAAATGAAAATGGAATTGTAGGACAAGGTCTTGGAAAAGCTAAAGAAGTACAAGAAGCTATCACGAAAGGAATTGAAGATGCTAAGAAGAATCTTGTGAAAGTACCTATCATGCATGGTACCATACCACACGAACAACTTTCCAAATCTGGCGCTGCAAAAGTTTTAATCAAACCAGCTGCACCAGGAGCCGGTGTGATAGCAGGTGGAAGTATGCGTGCTGTATTAGAAAGTGCAGGTATCAAAGATGTTTTAGCTAAAAGTTTGGGTAGTGCTAATCCACACAACGTGGTTAAAGCTACCATCAATGCTTTAACTTCATTAAGAGAGCCAATTCATATTGCAAAAACAAGAACAATCAAGTTAAGTAAAGTATTTAACGGATAGTATTTATAATATTTATAGTTCAACTTTCAAAGTAGATCTATTTTTTAAAAGGAATTTTATGAAGAAGATTAAAATTACTCAAATCAAAAGTGGAATTGATAGAAGTGAGCGTCAAAAGCAAACTTTGATTGCACTTGGTTTGAAAAAAATGAATGCATCAAGAGAAGTGATTGCAACACCACAAATTTTAGGAATGGTTAATAAAGTTAGCCATTTAGTAAAAGTGGAAGAATTAGCTTAACCAATTTATCCAATATCCATATTTAAGTATTGGATTTGTATTTTTAATATTTGCGAGGGGTGATTCCCCGTAAGTTCAAAATCAATAAGAATATGAAATTACACAATTTAAAACCGGCTGAAGGCTCTACTCATAAAGAGAAAAGAATTGGTCGTGGTGAAGCATCTGGTAAAGGTGGAACATCAACACAAGGTAACAAAGGAGGTCAAAGCCGTGCAGGGTATTCTCGTAAAAACGCTTTTGAAGGTGGGCAGATG
>CANGTN010000100.1 GCA_947456805.1 Chitinophagaceae bacterium
CAAAGAAGAAATTCTGTCGTTTTAAGAAGTATGGTATCAAGTATGTAGACTACAAAGACATCGAGTTTTTAAAGAAGTTCTTGAACGAACAAGGTAAAATGTTGCCACGTCGTTTAAGTGGTAATTCATTAAAGTACCAAAGAAAAGTAAGTGACGCTGTAAAAAAAGCCCGTCAAATGGCGCTATTACCTTACGTTACAGATTTATTGAAATAAACAAATTAGTTAACCATCCCTAATTCACTCTGAGTGAAGACAGTCACAATCTAAGATTGGGCTTTGGGAACTAAAACACAAAAAAAATGGAAATCATTTTAATTCAAGACGTAGATAATTTAGGTGGTAAAAATGAGTTGGTAAAAGTAAAAAACGGCTATGCTCGTAATTTTCTTATCCCTCAAAAATTTGCAATCGAAGCAAATCCAACTAACTTAAAAAAATTACAAGAAGCATTAAAAATTGCGGCTAAGAAAGAAGCAGCTTTACTTGCAGAAATTAACAAGGTGACAGAAGTATTAAAATCTTCTGCTATTAAAGTTACTGCAAAAACAGGAACTACCGGAAAGATTTTTGGAAGTGTTACTTCATTACAAATAGCCCGTGCAATCAGAGATCAAAAGGGTTATGAAATAGATCGTAAGAGAATTTCAATTGTTGATGAAGTCAAAGAATTAGGCACTTATAAAGCATCTATTGATTTCGGTAATAATAATGTAACTGAAATTGACTTTGAAGTAATCGGAGAATAATACAAGTAACTTTTAGTAATTTTAATAAAATCCCTTCTGTTTTACAGAGGGGATTTTTAATTTCACCTGTTTTATCCTTCTTTTGACTTACAAAGTCAAAAGAATTGTAATTTTAAGAAAAAAATTGTTGAAATAACTAAATTCATTACTTTCGCATAGTCCAATGGCAGTTCTTCCATATCTCCAGAAGGTTTTAACGTAAATGCTTCAGGGTTTTTGGTTAATGATTTTGCATTGGTTTTTTTTTAATTTTAATTTCAAAAGAAATGAACATTTACGTTGGGAACTTAAACTGGAACATGACCAGTGAAGACTTACAAGAATTATTTACTCCATTTGGCGAAGTAACTTCTGCAAAAATTGTAACAGACAAATTCAACAACAACCGTAGTAAAGGTTTTGGATTTGTAGAAATGAGCGATGATGATGCAGCTCGTGCAGCTATCAGTGCATTACATGACACTGATGTACAAGATCGCAAAATCGTTGTTAACGAATCTACACCTCGTCCAGAGGGAGAACGTCGTGAAGGCGGTTTCAAGAAAAGCTTTGGTGGTGGAAATCGCGGTGGCGGTGGATACGGCGGCGGTGGAAATCGCAGCGGCGGTAGCGGTGGTGGATACAACCGTGACCGTGGTGGTAATAGTGGCGGCGGTGGCGGCTACAACAGATATTAATATCTTGTGTTATCATACAACAAAAACCCTGCATATTGCAGGGTTTTTAGTTTTGTAAAAATACTCCGCATTTTTGTTGGGAGTTATTTATTTTTTAGAAAGTGAAAAAGGGGAAGCAGCATTATTTATTCCTCTTTGATAATTTGGTTGATTACTCATCTTAAATTGTAGTATTCCACCTTTGATTATTGACTGATGATTGATAAAATTATAATTCCAGTTTTGACCATTTAATGTCAAAGTATTTATGTACCTATTTGATTGCTTATTGTTAGGTGCAAGGATAATAAATTTATTTTTATTTTCAAATTGCATAGTTACCTTTTTAAAAACTGGACTACCCAAAACGTATTGAGGAGTTCCAGGACAAACGGGATAAAATCCTAAGGCGCTGAATACAAACCAAGCACTTGTTTGGCCATTATCTTCATCCCCACAATATCCATCTGGTGTAGGTTTATACAATTTATCTAAAACTTCTCTTACATGAAATTGAGTCTTCCAAGGTGCAGCACAATAATTATACAAATAAATCATGTGTTGAATTGGTTGATTTCCATGTGCATACTGGCCCATATTTGCTATTTGCATTTCAGTAATTTCATGAATAGTTCCGCCATAATAACTTGCATCATAAACTGGTGGCAGTACAAAAACTGAATCCAACATTTTTTGCATCATCAAATTTCCGCCCATCAAATTTTTAAGCCCATTAATATCTTGAAATACACTCCATGTATAATGCCAACTATTTCCTTCTGTAAAAGCATCTCCCCATTTGAAAGGATTGAATGGCGTTTGAAAACTTCCATCTACATTTTTACCTCGCATTAACTTAGTACTATTATCGAACAAATTTTTATAGTTATAACTTCTTTTTTTATATAGATTTGAAATTGTGTCAGATTTATTTAGCTTCTTAGCTAATTGTTGAATACAAAAATCAGCATAACTGTATTCTAATGACCGAGCAACATTTTCTTGAATACCTACGTTGTAAGGAATATACCCCATTGAATTGTAATATGAAACTCCTTTACGGCCAACAGAACTTAATGGTCCTTCATTATTTGTATTTTTTAAAATTGCTTCAAACAAAATATCAATATCATAACCACGAATTCCTTTCAAATAACTATCTGCTATTATAGAAGCCGAATTACTTCCTATCATACAGTCTCTATGTCCAGGACTTGCCCATTCAGGAAGCCAACCACTTTCTTTATAAGTATTTACCAACCCATTCATTATTTCAGAATTAAGTTTTGGATACATCAATGTAAAAAATGGAAATACGGCACGAAATGTATCCCAAAAACCATTATCGGTAAACATATATCCTTTTTCAACTTTACCATTATAAGGACTATAATGAACAATTTCATTTTTGGCATTTATTTCATAAAATTTCCTAGGAAAAAGTAATAACCTGTATAAACAGCTATAAAATAATTTTATTTTTTCTGTGTCATCACCTTCAACTTTTATATTACTCAACTCCTTATTCCAAATTTGTTTTGCATTTGTTTTTATTTCAAGAAAATTTTTATCGCCAATTTCATTTTGCAAATTCAAGTTAGCTTGCTCAAAAGAAATAAAAGAGGAAGCAATTTTAAATGCTACTTTTTCACCTTTGGTGGTTTTAAAACCAATAATGCCCTGAGCGTGATTAGAATAAGTTTCCCTCTCATTTTTGATTTGTTGATTATCAACAACAAAAAATTGATCAATTGATTTGTTGGTTGTAATAATAAAATAATTTTTAAAGTTTGCAGGAACTCCGCCATTATTCTTAGTGGAATAACCAATAATTTGGTTTTTCTCTGGAATAATTTTTATAAATGAATCACCATCAAATGCATCAATTAAAATAAAACTGCTATCTGATTTAGGAAATGTAAATTGAAATATAGCAGCTCTTTCAGTTGGAGATATTTCTGTTGTTACATCTATGTCCGATAAATATGCTGAATAATAATATGGTTTTGCAATTTCTGCTTTATGACTGAAAAAACTTGCTCGTTCTTTTTCAGATATTTTCAAATGATTGGCAATTGGCATAATACTAAAGCAGCCATAATCATTAATCCAAGGGCTTGGTTGATGCGTTTGTTTGAAACCAACAATTTTATCAGCGTGATATTGATACTGCCATCCATCGCCATTTACATTTGTTTGTGGTGTCCAAAAATTCATTCCCCAAGGCAAAGCAATTGCAGGATAGGTATTGCCATTGGAAAGTTGGTATTCAGAATCAGTTCCCATTAATGGATTAACTAATTCTACAGGAGAAAAAATATTTTGTGAGTACAGATTAAGGCAGATAAAAACAAAAAATACACTTAGAGTAGTTTTCATAAAAAGATATTGTATAAAAATAATGGTATCATGTAATAATGATTATAATATTACCTCATTTTAATAACTTTGTGATGAAATTTATTTTTTTAAAACAAAAGCAATATAACAGCTTTCTTTTACCGAATAATTTATTGAAGTAATGATGTTGAACAGACTAAAAAAGATTTGGATTTTCCCAATAATCATAGCAGTTTATTTTTGTGCAATTGGCGTTGATACTATGGATGTAGATGCATCTCAATATGCTAGTATGAGCATGGAGATGAAACAAAGTAACAGCTTTTTGAAAGTTTATGATCTGGGCAACGATTACTTAGATAAGCCACCTTTTTTATTTTGGATTAACAGTATATCGATGCACATTTTTGGTGTTAATAATTTTGCTTTCAAATTCCCATCAATTCTGTTTGCAATACTGACAATATTTGCAACCTATAGATTAGCAAAATTATTTTATGAAGAAAAAGTTGCCTGGCTTTCAGCTATCATCATTGCAACATGTCAAGCTACATTTTTGATAACAAATGACATAAGAACTGACACTATTTTAATGGGATGGGTTATTACATCCTTATGGCTTATTGGAGAGTGGAGTTTATCAGGGAAAAATAAATACTTTTTTCTAGCTAGTATAGCTATTGGGGGAGGTATGATAACAAAAGGTCCAATAGCACTATTTGTCCCAGTTTTTGCATTCGGCAGCCATTGGATATTACAACGCAATTTCAAATTTTTGTTTAAACCGATTTATTTAATTGGAATATTAATTATTGGTATCATTCTTATTCCGATGAGTATTGGCTTATATCAACAGTTTGATCTTCATCCAGAAAAAATTATAGAGGGTAAACAAAATGTTTCAGGATTAAGATTCTTTTATTGGACACAAAGTTTTGGAAGAATAACCGGAGAAAGTATTTGGAATAATAATGCTCATTTTAGTTTTTTATTTGAAAATCTGCTTTGGGGAATGCTTCCCTGGACTTTATTTTTTATTACAGCCATAATTTTAGACTGGTTTAACTTAATAAAAAATAAATTTATTGTTAAAAGTTCCGAAGAATTTATTACTACAGGTGGTATATTACTTACATATTGCTCATTAAGTTTATCAAAGTATCAATTACCACATTATATTTATGTGATACTTCCATTAATTGCAATCAGCACTGCAAAAACTATACATTCGATCTTTTGGAAAAACGAAACAAATAATATAAAAAAAGTCTTAGTACCCTTACAATTAATAATTCTTTCTATATTAATAGTTTTACCTGTTATCATATCCATTTTTATTTTCCCTGAATTGTTTAAATGGTCTTTGATATTTACAATTTTATCTGTTACAGTAACTTTATTTATTGTTAGAATAAATAAAATATATCAAAAAATCATTAGCATTTCTATTGCTTTAGTTACGGTAATAAATATATTTTTAAGCATTGTATTTTATCCTGAATTATTAACTTATCAATCAGGGAATGTAATTGGTAGGTATATCAAAGACAAGAAAATAGAAAACGATGATTTTGTGATGTATAAATACTCAGGATCTGCAAGAAATATCCATTTCTATGCAAAAAGAATCATCCATTCGGTAAATAAAATATCAGAACTAATGCCCAATCAATATCTATTAACAATGGATGAGGGATTTAAAGACTTACAATTGAGTAAAAGGAAATATGAAATAGTCAAAGAGGGGGCTGACTTTCATGTAGCCATTCTTACACCAGAATTTCTAAATAAGAAAACTAGAAGTCAAAATGTATTAAAATATTATGTCGTAAAAATTTTAGACTAGTTTAAAATATTATCTATTATTTAAATAAATTGTAGCGTAGAATGCAATAAATTGCTCTGAAACCATCCATCCAATTTATCTTTTTACCTTCATTATAGGTTCTACCATAATAAGATATACCCACTTCATAAATTCTAATGTCCTTAATACGAGCTATCTTAGCAGTAACTTCGGGCTCAAAACCAAATCGTTTTTCTTTTAATGATATACCTTGAATTATTTCTCTACGAAATAACTTGTAACAGGTTTCCATGTCAGTTAAATTTAGATTTGTGAAAATGTTAGATAAAGTGGTTAAAATTTTATTTCCGATACTATGCCAAAAGAATAAAATTCTATGAGCATTACCACCCATAAACCTACTTCCATATACAACATCAGCGAAGTTGTCAAGGATTGGTTTTAATAGTATATTATATTCGTTAGGATCGTATTCTAAGTCTGCATCTTGGATGATAATTAAGTCCCCTGTTGCATTATTAATTCCGGTGTGTAAAGCAGCGCCTTTACCCTTATTAATTGAATGATTAATCAGCTGAATTGGTGTTTCCGATTGTTTTGAATAATTTTCTATTATTAATTTTGAATCATCAGTACTGCAGTCATTAACAATAATTATTTCTTTAATTATATTCTCTAATAAAATCACCTTATTTAATTTATTAAGAATAAGATGGATTGTTTTAGCTTCATTATAAACAGGAATGATAATAGATAACTTCTGTAATTGATTATTCATAAAATAGCGGATTGAATTTACAATAATAGCAAAATGACGAACAATACAAATAAAAAAAGCATTAATAGTTGTGTAAGTACATAAAAAAAGCTTCGCAAAAATGCGAAGCTTCGAAAAGAATACGGCAGCTACCTACTCTCCCAGCAAAATGCAAGTACCATCGGCCATGAGGGGCTTAACTTCTCTGTTCGGAAAGGGAAGAGGTGAACAC
>CANGTN010000101.1 GCA_947456805.1 Chitinophagaceae bacterium
ACAGCCGGTTTTTATCAAACAATAGCTCTAATATTTGGGGGTAATTTAAAACTAATTTATGAGCCTCTCGGGAAAGATATTGACATGGAAAAAATTGTTATGGATGTGCAGCGGATGTATGGTTATACAAGTTGATGTTTATAGTTAAATAGTTATTTGTTTGAAGTTTTTACTTTGGATTACCTTTTCCTCTCTTCATAAATTTGATGTAAATTTTTTTACCTTACTTTTTATTAGTAAATTACATTACCTGCAACTTTTCTTGTTGTGAGTTTTAATCTTATACTTCCCCCGACATTATATTGGTTGTTTATTAATTAAATACATTGATATATGTTAAACTTATTGATCATCGACGATGAGAAGTATATACGCAAAATTTTAAATGAAATTCTAAGCAAAGAAGGATATGTAATTGATGAAGCAGTTGATGGTGATGAAGGCTGGAATAAATTTTACATCAACACCTACGACGCAGTTTTATGCGATATTAAAATGCCTAAAATGGATGGGCTTGAGTTTCTTGCAAAAGCACAGAAATTAAACTCTGAAGTGCCAATTATCATGATTAGCAGCCTTGGTGATGTTGAATCTGCCGTTGATGCTGTAAAAAGAGGTGCATTTGATTATTTACCAAAACCCCCCGATCTTAATCGGTTGCTGATAACACTTAAAAATGCAACCGATAAATTGGGCTTAATGAAAACAACAAAAAAATTAAAAAGAAAAATAAGTACCGTACAACCCATCATTGGCGAAAGCATTCCCATTAAAAAAATTAAAGAAATTATTGATAAAGTTGCACCCACAGATGCAAGGGTTTTAATCACTGGAGAAAGTGGCAGCGGCAAAGAATTGGTAGCTCGTTGGATACATGAAAAAAGCAACCGACATGAAGGTCCATTTATCGAAGTCAACTGTGCGGCAATTCCAACAGATCTTATCGAAAGCGAATTATTTGGTCATGAAAAAGGAAGTTTTACTTCAGCTATTAAACAACGCATAGGCAAATTTGAACAAGCCGATAACGGTACGTTGTTTTTAGATGAAATTGGCGACATGAGCCTTGCAGCCCAATCAAAAGTACTACGTGCCTTACAGGAAGGAAAAATTACAAGAGTGGGTGGCGATAAAGAAATATCTGTTAATGTACGCATTTTAGCAGCTACCAATAAAGACCTTTTATCTGAATTGGGATCCAAAAATTTTCGCCTCGATTTATACCATCGGCTAAGCATTGTATTAATTCATGTTCCAACATTAAACAATAGAAGAGGGGATATTCCATTATTAGCAGATTTTTTTTTACAACAAATTGCACAAGAGTACGTACAGGAAAAAAAATCAATCGATATTAAGGCTTTGGAAATACTCAAACAACACAATTGGAGAGGCAATATTAGAGAACTAAGAAATGTAATAGAGCGGTTAGTTATTTTCTCAAATACCACAATAAATTCAGAAGACATTAAAAATTATGTGCTTCATCAGTAAAGTATTTAGGCTAATTAAAAAAATATCTAGTATATTTATAAAAATTTAATTCAACATGGCAACAGGCACAGTAAAATTCTTTAATGAAACCAAAGGTTTCGGATTCATTAAATCAGACAATGGTGGCGAAGTTTTCGTACACATTACCGGTATTACTTCAGGTACTCTATCAGAAAATGATAAAGTAGAATTTGAAGTGGAAGAAGGTAGAAAAGGACCAACAGCAGTAAAAGTTAGAAAAATCGACTAATACGCAATTTCCTTTTTAAATTCAACAAAGTTTATTTAATGCGTTTTGCTTTTTTTAACAAGCATTATACAATTTTAAATATTTAGGCTATACCAATTTTTGTGTATAGCCTTACTTTTGCCCCAAACTTTAAATTAATTATATGGGATTAGTTTTATTAATTGTAGGTATCATAGGTTGGCATGTGGGTATTTATGGATTGTTTAAAAAAATGGGTGTCGATGCAAACAAAGCATTCATTCCTTTTTACAATACCTGGATTATTGTTGAGCAATGTAACATCAAAAAATATTGGTTTTGGTTACAGTTAATTCCAATTGCAGGTCAATTCATCACCATTTGGATCACGATAATTTTTGTAATGAATTTTGGTAAAACAAATTTATTACACCATACCTTACTTACTTTTTTACCCTTCCTTTATTTACCGTATATCGGATTTTCAAAAGATACCAAATGGGGCGGAAAGCCGGTTTTTGAAAGATATAAAAAGCCTGCAAGCCGCGAATGGATTGATGCTGCTGTGTTTGCGGTGGTTGCTGCAACAATCATCAGAAGTTTTGTTTTTGAAGCATATGTTATTCCTTCGGGAAGTATGGAGAAAACATTACTTGTAAATGATTTTCTTTTTGTGAACAAAGTTGCTTATGGACCACGTATTCCTAAAACTCCACTGAGCTTTCCATTTGTACACAACTTAATGCCTTCCTCTCAAACACCATCTTATTTAAAATGGATTCAAATAGATTACAAAAGATTACCAGGCTATCTCGATGTTAAAAGAAATGATGTAGTAGTTTTTAATTTCCCAGAAGGTGATACAGTAATCAATAAACCCGAATTTGGATCAGCAAGATCATATTATTCTTTGGTAAGACAATTTGGTCGTCAAGAAGTTTTGGCTCGTTTCGAAGACACGCTTTTGATACATCCACTAGATAAAACGGACAATTATATCAAACGTTGTGTAGGTATAGCAGGCGATACCATTCAGGTAAAAGAAGGCATTTTATTTATTAACGGAATCAAACAACCCGTTCCCGAAAATTCACAAAGAACTTATACTGTAAAGGCTTCAAAACAAGGATTAGATTTTGAAACATTGCAATCACAATATGGCATCAATATCAGAACAGATGATAAGTACGAAGATTACAGAAATGATATCAACCAGCAATTTGCTAATATGGAATCTGCAAATATGATTATGACAGAATCTGATGCAATCAAACTAGTCAAAGTGCCAGGCGTTTTTTCTGTTCAGCCATTTATTATTCCTTTCGATAAAACGGAAGCTTCTTTCCAATATTTTCCTTTCGATACAGTAAACCATAGTTTTAGTGTAGATAATTACGGACCAATGTATATTCCTCAAAAAGGGGTTACAGTGCCTTTAAATGATGCAACAATTTCCATGTACAGAAGATTGATTGCATCTTATGAAGGACATACATTAGAAGAAAAAAATGGAATAATATTGGTAGATGATAAACCCGTTACTACTTATACTTTTAAATACAATTATTACTGGATGATGGGCGACAACCGCCACAACAGCCAGGATAGCAGATTCTGGGGTTTTGTTCCCGAAACACATATTGTGGGTAAAGCATCTTTAATTTGGTTTAGTTGGGATAAAGGTCCACGATGGAATAGATTGTTTAAATCAATAAAATAGTTATCTTACATTGTAAATTAAATAACTTGAATCCTCACAATCATTGTTGTGAGGATTTTTTATCTCTAAATATTTATTATGGAAATGAATAATTACAGCTTTCAGTACCAGGTTGTAGAAACTGCTAAAAACCTTAATATACAAGACTTTCAGCTCATGGAAGCAGCACGTAAAATTGTTGAATCTGCTTATGCACCTTATTCCAAATTTTATGTAGGTGCAGCAGCGTTGTTACAAAACGGAGCTATTGTTACTGGCACCAATCAGGAGAATGCAAGTTACCCCGTAGGTATTTGTGCCGAAAGATCATTGCTTGCAACAGCAGCAACCTTATATCCCAATATTCCCATTGTTACGATGGCAATTACTTACCACAACCACAATGCCGAGAGTAACAAACCAGTTGCACCTTGTGGTATGTGCCGTCAAAGTTTATTAGAGTACGAAATACGCCAACAACAATCTTTCCGTTTATTATTAAGCGGGGTAGAAGGGAATGTTATTGTGATAGAAAAAGCAAGTATGTTATTGCCGCTCAGTTTTACAAAACATGATTTGTTATAAATCCTAAACTTTAAACTCCCAACTAAACAACTATATAACTAATTCAACTGTACTGCAGGTAATCTGTATTGCTGACTATCGTACACAAACAATTCTTCAATTTCATAAGTCCAGTATTTGTACAAGGGAGATTTAACCAAAATAGTATCACCATCAGTTTTCGATTCAGCATTAAATGTAATCCAGCAAGTTTGTGTTTCCATACTTACAGCATAAGTTTCAATAACACCTTTATTCAAAAGGTCATTGATGTAAGTACGATGTGATTGAATAAACCCCATGAAATAATCATCCATTGTAAATTTGATAATAGCCTGGTATTTTTTCATTTTGACTAAATTTCCTTTTTTCACGCAAGTTTTGTGCTGGAAACATTCTAAAAGTATTTTGTTAACAAATATTTATCTTTTATGTTTATTTGTGAAAAAATTATTAAAAACGAAAATTGTTTATTAATAAATTATATGGAAGGGTTTTTAGAAGCAATTAAAATTATAAAACCTTAGATATTGTTACTTTGAACAAATGAAAAAAGCCAATTTAAAAAACTAAATTGGCTTTTTTATTATTGGCTTTTTATAAAATTACTTTTCTTTCTTCTCGTCTCGTTTTGCTTTTTTCTCTTTCATTTTCTGAATAGCTTTTTCTTTTTCTTCAGGTGTCATTTTACTTATTTTTTCCTGCATTTCTTTTTTCTTTGCATCATGTTTTGCTTTTTCTTCCGGCGTCATGTTAGCAATACGTTCTTTTCTTTTTTCTATAGCTTCTTTTGCTTTTTCCTTTTGCTCCGGAGTAGCATTTTTTGCTTTCTCTTTAAAGTTTTTAATGCGCTCTAATTTGCTTTCTTTGCGTGTGCTGTCTTGCGCCATTAAAATTGCTGGAGCTAGAAATAAAGTAGCAGTAATTGCCAATGCGATGATTTTTTTCATAGTATTTGTATTGTTTTTTTTTAAAGACTTTTTATTATAATGAAGGTTTAAAATAATAGTATTATCAATTTGTTAATACACCAATTTTTCCTTTATCACCCGCAAAAAAAACATACTTTTTATTGGGGGATACCATACAAACATTAAAACCAATATCACTTACTTTCATCCAGTTGTTACCATTGTCATTGCTCATGTCCACGCCATTTGTACCGCAAGCAATCAGCTTGTTTTTTTGTATCCATCTTATACAACTTCTGTACCCATTAGGTGGTGTAGTAGCTGCATTCCAGTTTTCATCATTTGTATGTTTCGCTGCAAAACTATTTTCAGGGTTATTCGGTTGTTTGTAATCACCACCAACCACATACCAGTTTTTATTGCCATCAAATGCCAACGAAAATACACCTGCCGATGCGATGCCCTGATGCACTGGAGTAACATAACTTTTATTATGCTTGGAATTTTTTCCAATAAAATAAATATGACTCATTTTACCACCCGTTACAAATACATAATGATATTTTGAGGCTTTGTCAAACAAAAAAATATTACTGCCACTCGCCGAAAAAATGGCTTCTTCATCTGTACTTGTCGTAGGCATTGCATTCAGCGAAATTGTTTGCCAACTATCACCTGCATCATTGGTAGTAATTACATAAAAATATTTATTACCACTGCTGTCCAATACAAGAGGATCGCCTATACAAATCCCATTATTACCATTGAAATCCATTGCATCTAAAAACATACCTTGATGTGTTTTTGAAAATACCACTTTCCAGGTTGTACCGCCATCGGTCGTTTTTAAAATATTTGCAGGGTTATCAATCGCCATTATAATTGCAGTCATACTATCAAAAGCATGAATGTCTCTGAAATCAGTTTTCTCAAAATTTTTCACCACCATCCATTGCCAGGTCTTACCGGCATCCGTACTTCTGCCCACATTTCCTTTGCTGCCACTAACCCAAATTATATTGTCCGTAGCAATACTCATTCCCCTGAAACTTGTATTTGCTGGTGCATTTGTATTCAATAATTTCAATGCAGTAGTTTGGCTAAAACCTACATTCCAACAAAGTATTAAAACAGCTATTTTTAAAAAATGATACTTCATAATTGGAATTGATTTTTATTTGCGTAAAATAATTATTTCTTTCAGTCATTGTTTTAATTCAATGAAATAAATTACCGAAGAATGACAATACCTTATTGGATGAGCAGATCTCAATTGCTTTTAGGAGATACAGCAGTAGAAACTTTGATGAACAAAAACGTACTCATCGTTGGTTTGGGCGGAGTTGGTGGTATCTGTGCCGAAATGATTGCCCGTGCCGGTGTGGGTAAAATGACAATTGCCGATGCCGATGTAGTAGATTTAAGCAACTGCAACCGACAAATTCCTGCCCTGCATAGCACAGCCGGAAAACCAAAAGCAGAAGTGTTGGCAGAACGCCTCAAAGACATCAATCCAGCAATAGAATTAACGGTGTTGCAATTATATATCAGAGATGAAATTACCAATGATTTATTAGATAATGGCAATTACGATTATGCCGTTGATTGCATCGATACCTTGAGCCCGAAATGTTATTTTATCAAAGCTTGTATCGATAGAA
>CANGTN010000102.1 GCA_947456805.1 Chitinophagaceae bacterium
AAATTATTTTCTACACAATACATCACAAGTTCATGCCAAACTTCTCCGGCAGCGGCTTTTAAATAAAAGTAGTTTTCATCTTCATCAATTATTTCAATACCTTTCAATTCATTTTTAAGAATGCAACCATCAAAGTTTTTGGTAAATAAAATATTACTTCCACCACCAAGTAATAATTTTTCTGAAACAGCATCTTTTTTTATTTGATTCAATAGTTGCTCCAAAGCCTCAACTGAATTGAATGCAGCAAAGTGTTTTGCTATCACATCAATTCCGAAAGTATTGTAAGGTTTTAGAGAAACGCTGTGTTGCATTTGCATAGTGCAAAATAATAGTAAAGCAAGTAGAAAAATATTTTTAAAGAAGCTATACCATTAAGAATTGATCATGTATATAATCGGTAACAGTAACAAGACTATTGCTTTGTTCAAACACTTTTAATTGTCTGTCTGCACCAGTTCCGGTTTCTAATATTTTACTGATTTGATTAATCCAGTGTCTGCTGCCCAATTCATCTACTACATCATCAACAAAATCCAATAATTCATAAATAATCAGTCTGGTATTTACCTCAGTTTCTTTTCCAAAATCAATCAAACTACCATCCAAACCGTATCTGCCGGCACGCCATTTGTTTTCTGTTATCAATGCCCTTTGATACATAATGAAGTTCAAATTTTGATGACGCAGTTTATACAACTTTGCACAAATTGCCTGAAATAATGCAGCAATAGCAATGGTTTCATTGATTGTCATAGGAACATCGCAAATTCTGAATTCTACTGTATTGAAAAATGGATGTACCCTTAAATCCCACCAAATTTTCTTAGTGTTGTCAATACAATTTGTTTTGATTAATGTTTGAACATATTTCTGATAGGCTTCATAGCTTTCAAAATAATCCGGAATTCCGGTACGAGGAAATTTGTCAAAAACTTTGGTGCGAAATGATTTATAGCCTGTTTTTCTTCCTTCCCAAAAAGGAGAGTTGGTGCTTAATGCATATACATGCGGAAGAAAATATCTGGCACTGTTTGCAATGTGCATCGCCATTTCTTTATCCTCCATCCCTATATGAACGTGCAATCCAAAAATTAAATTGCTTCTTGCAGCTTCCTGTAATTCATTTACAATTTCATTGTAACGAACATGGTCTGTAATCAATTGACTTTCCCAATGGCTGAAAGGATGTGTACCACTTGCCCCAACCCAAAGATCTAAATTGCCCGCAATTTGTGCAATGGTACTTCTTAATTTTGCAACATCTTTATAAGCCTCTTCAGCATTGGCACAAATATCTGTTCCTACTTCAACTACAGCCTGATGCATTTCTGCTTTTACTTTATCTTTTATTATTTTCTGACCTTCCTGTACAATTCTTTGCTCATGGCTTTTTAATTCCCGTGTTTTAGGATCTAAAACCATGTATTCTTCTTCTACACCCATTGTAAAATGTTTATAACTTAAGTTCCCCATAATGAAGCGTATTGTTAATTATAACAGATGATTAAATTAATTTTTGTTTAGTAGCGGCATGCTGAATATATTTTCCCCATGTAAGATTGTCTTGGTTGGGTTTTTGCTGCATTGCTTTTTCAATGGCAAATGTGGCTGCGGTTTCTACCACCCATTTAAAGTTTTCTTCACCTACACTTTTGATTTCTGCATCGGGAGCTGGGTTACAAAAGTCAATAGCATAAGGTATTCCATTGCGAACAGCTAATTCTACTGTATTAAAATCATAACCTAAATATTGGTTGATTCGTAACACAATTGCTTCCATTTCCTTCAACCTTTCAGGAGTTGGTTTGAAATCAGCAACATACCTTAAATGATGCAGATTTCGCGGTTCGTAGGGCATGATTTTTACATGTTTACCACCAATACAATAACAGCGATAATATTCATCAAATTCAATTTCTTCCTGCAATAACATTACCAATTGTTTTGTTTCAGAATGTTTATCGAAGAAATCTTCAATACTTTCTAATCTGTAAACATTCTTCCAACCCCCGCCCGCAAAGGGTTTCATGTATGCAGGGAATCCAACGTATTTAAAAATGCTATCCCAATTTAATGGATAAGATAGATTGGCAAAACTTTCATTGGAAGTGTCATCAGGTAAATCTCTTGACGGAAGAATAACTGTTTTTGGAACTGGAACATTAATTTTTGTAGCCAAACAATTATTGAAAAATTTTTCATCGGCACTCCACCAAAATGGATTATTAATAACTGCTGTTCCACATAATGCAGCATTTTTTAAATAAGCTCTATAAAAAGGAACATCCTGACTGATTCTATCTATAATGACTGCATATTCTGTTGCTTCACCTTGTATTACTTTGTCTATAAGAACCGATTCTGCAAAAATTCCTTCAATATTTTTTTTATTGATGCAATCAATAAATGCTTCCGGAAAGCTTCTCTCTTTTCCGTATAGAATACCTATTTTTTTCATGCTTATAACGTTTGTAATTAAATAAATAGTTGTAAGAATTTGAATATAGATAATCTTGTTTGAAAAACATAAAAATCTTCTAAATATTCTTAAAATTTAATTTTAGCCTTTCCCTTATTTTTACGATATGGATGAAGAAAAATTACAAGTTGAAAAATTGATTGTTGTAGAAAAAATAATTATTCACTCTCAATATTTGGAAAGGGCAGTAACTATTGATGCTTATTTGCCAAAAGAAATTTCGATTTTAGATTCGGTTAGTTTGTTGTTGATTAATGACGGACAAGATCTGGTAAAGATGCCATTTGAAAATATACTTCATAACTTAATAAGTACCAACCAAATTCAAAATATGATTTGTATTGGTATTCATTGCGGAGAAGAAAGAATTCGTGAATATGGAACTGCATTTTCTGTTGATTTTATTGGAAGAGGCGACAGGGCTGGGTTGTACAATAAATTTATTTTTGATGAATTGTTGCCTTTCATCAGAAAAACATTCGGGGTTCAAAACTTTAAAGACAAATCTTTTGCAGGATTTTCATTGGGTGGATTGAGTGCATTGGATGTAGTTTGGAATCATGCCAATGAGTTTTCTAAAGTTGGAATGTTTAGTCCAAGCCTTTGGTGGCGAAGAAAAGCATACAATGCAGGATACAATGATGAAACAGACCGTTTGATGCATTTACAAATCAGAAATGGATTTTTGTATCCTTGGCTGCAATTTTTTATTCAGTGTGGCAAATTGGATGAAACTGCTGATAGAAATAAAAATGGCATCATCGACAGTATTGATGATGCTTTAGATTTAATTGTAGAATTAAAAGCAAAAGGTTACACCGACAATCACATCAATTATATTTTACTCGAAGATGGAAAACATGATATACCTACTTGGGCAAATGCATTGCCTCAGTTTTTGCAATGGGGTTGGGGTAGGGAGTAAGAATAGTTTAAATAGTTTAATAAGTTCAGCAAATCTAATATTCAACAATCCATCAATCCTCTGATAAAACTTATGCAAAAACATACTCACTGTAATCTTTAATTTCATTATAAACCGTATCACGTTCAATTGGTTGTCTTTTTACTTGTTTGATCAATGTTACAAGTTCTTCGGTATTCATGCTTGGCGTTTGTTCTTCACTACCGGCCATTGCATAAATTTTAGTACTGTCATCAATTGTTCCATCAATATCATTTACCCCGAAGCTTAAACTTAATTGTGCATTTTGTCTGCCAAGCATAGGCCAGTATGCTTTAATATGCGGAAAGTTGTCCATGTACAATCTTGCTATCGCATACACCTTCATATCTTCAATTACAGTGCTTTCGGCAATGTTGCTCATGTCGTTCTCTTTGTTCCTGAACTTTAACGGAATAAAGGTATTGAAGCCTTTTGTTTCATCTTGCATTTGTCTCAATCGTTCCATATGATCTACTCTGTGCCAGTATTTTTCTATGTGGCCATACAACATTGTTGCATTGCTATGCATGCCCAAATCATGAGCTGCTCTGTGAATGTGTAACCAACCTTCTGCATCTACTTTATCGTCACAAATAACAGACCGAACTTCGGGATGAAAAATTTCTGCTCCACCGCCCGGTAATGACTGTAAACCCGCATCATGCAACATTTTTATGCCTTCTTCAACAGTCAGTTTTGCTTTTCTAAACATATAATCCAACTCTACAGGAGTAAAGCCTTTGATGTGTAAATCGGGTCTGTGATTTTTAATTGCTTTGATGGTCTCTAAAAAAAAATGCATGTTTAATTTAGGGTGTACTCCACCTACAATGTGTACCTCTGTTACGGGTTGTCCATCATATTTTTTTACAATGTTTAGCATATCATCAATACTCAATTCCCAACCTTCTTCTTTGTGAGCATATAATCTTGAATAACTGCAAAATTTACAACTGAATACACAAACATTTGTAGGTTCAATATGAAAATTTCTATTGAAATAAGTCTTGTTGCCATGCTTTTCTTCGCGAACCCAGTTTGCCAATGCACCAACAAAGGGTAGTGGTGCTTTTTCAAATAATAAAACACCTTCATCAAAACTGATTCTTTGTCCTTGAATTATTTTATGACCACTAGCTTGTAATTCCTGATCAGCTGTATTATTTACTATAATTGTAATAGCTGCTGTTGCGTGCTGCATAAAGTCATTAGGTTAAAAAGTGCGAATTTACAGATACCTAACAAACATTCAGGCACTTAGTTTATTTGTATGGCTAAACAAGTAAAGTATTTTTTTTGTCGCTTAATTCAAACGATAAACAGGGTATCTTAAATGCGCGGCTTCGTAATATTTTGAATTTTTATAAACAAAGTCTAATTGTGCCGAAGCATTTTTTGCAAAAGCAGAATCAGATTTTTTCTTACTTTCTAATTTAACTCTGATGTCAGGATTTTCTGTTAAATAATTGGCAGCAACATCTTCCCAGCGATAATCGCTGTAACCTTCTTTTTGTTGTAAAATAGCATCAAAAAAATTCCAGTTAAAATAGCTGTCTTCAGATTCGGGTTCAAGGGTTTCAACCAAAAATCGATCTGCAGTTTGACCTGTATATATAATGTAATCTCCTTTCAAAAACTGAACTTTCTGTAGCTTTAATTTAACGGTTACATTATTATGTTTATAATGCTTTTCATAAGCCTTAGAAGATGTTTTGTACTGGTCGATATTATAAACTTCTACATCAATTAAGCTGTCTTTTTGTAATTGTTGATATTGTACTTTGTTCAATTTTAACAAGTCAATTACAGCATACCAACCCTGGGGTATAATGTAAGCCTTTGGTTTTGAAATTACTTTTTCGGGTATCAAGTAGTTGTAAAATTTTATTTTTTTCTCGAAAGGCTTTTCATGATTGTAAAACAACCTGTTCATACCTGTAACATCACTTTTTTTGTATTCTCCATTGTAACCTAAAAAACGAATGGTATCAAATTTGGTAGTATCTATTTTCCATGATACAGTGTATGACTTTTGTGTTTGTGTTTTCTTTAAATCTGCTGTCCTTTTTTCTTTAATTAAACTAGCATAAATGCTTGATTCTGAAATGATTGATTGCATCAAATCGTATGTGCTAAGAACCCGGTCTTTAAAGGGTTTCAGCATGTGTGTTTCTGGCACAAAAGCAATTGTACTAAATAAAGCAGCATAACCACTGCTGTATCTTGGGGCATCAAAAAAAGCTTCCCAACCTTTCTCAGGATTGGCAGTTTCAAAGTTTACATAAGGACACATTTCCCATTTTTTTGCCGACATGTGTTTATACAAAGCAGGTTCAAAAACATCATGTAAAAATTTGCCAGTTTCTCCACCAAGTTTTGTTTGTTGGGTTGATAATAAAGTCATCGTATGCTGATAATCTGCTCCGTCACTTACGTGATTATCTATAAAAATATCAGGTGAAAGCCAATGAAATATTTTAGTAAATTCTTTCGCTTCTTTGCTGTCATTTTTTATAAAATCTCTGTTCAAATCCAAGTTCTGAGCATTGCCTCTGAAACCAAAATTTAATGGTCCATTTTGATTAACCCTTGTGGTATTATTTCTGTTTAAACAGCCTCCAATATTGTATATAGGAATAATTGCCAATGCTACATTGTTGGGCATATTGATTTTTTTCTTGGCAATATCTCTCACCAACATCATGCTTGCATCAATGCCATCAGGTTCTCCGGGATGAATACCGTTATTGATGAAAATAATTACTTTTTGTTCTTGTCTCCATTTTTCAGGATTAAAGTTTTGATCATTGCTTAATAAAACTACTTGCAAAGGATATCCCGCATCTGTATTACCAAAGTTTACAATACGAATGTT
>CANGTN010000103.1 GCA_947456805.1 Chitinophagaceae bacterium
AATTTCTATCGAAGGGCAAGATCTTTTGATTATGAGAGAATCAGATATTTTGGCAATTGTATAATTGTTCAATATAGATTTAAAAGTACAGGTGTGCGACGCAACAGGAGACACATTATTACACTGCAGCTCGTTTCACAAAAAATCTTATTTATTAATTTTTAATTAAATAAAAATGGCTAAACAAATTTTCTTCGATATCGAAGCAAGAAACAAAATGAAAAAAGGCGTTGACACTTTGGCCAACGCTGTAAAAGTTACTTTAGGACCAAAAGGTCGTAATGTAGTAATTGAGAAAAAATTTGGTGCACCGCAAGTAACCAAAGATGGTGTTACTGTAGCAAAAGAAATTGAATTGGAAGATCCAATTGAAAATATGGGTGCACAAATGGTAAAAGAAGTTGCCTCTAAAACTGCTGATATTGCTGGTGATGGAACAACTACTGCAACTGTATTGGCGCAATCTATTATCAGCGAAGGCTTGAAAATGGTGGCTGCAGGTGCAAACCCTATGGATTTGAAACGTGGAATTGACAAAGCAGTTTCTATTGTTGTAGAAAACTTACAAGGTCAATCTCAAACTGTAGGAAATGACAGTAAAAAAATTCAACAAGTTGCAACAATCTCTGCAAACAATGATGAAACAATTGGTAAGTTAATTGCTGAAGCTTTTATTAAAGTAGGTAAAGAAGGTGTTATTACTGTGGAAGAAGCAAAAGGAACCGATACCACTGTTGATATTGTAGAAGGTATGCAATTTGACAGAGGGTATATTTCTCCATACTTTGTAACCAACAGCGAGAAAATGGCTGTTGAATTACAAAACCCTTACATCTTAATTTATGACAAGAAGATTTCTGCTATGAAAGACATCTTGCATATTTTAGAAAAAGTAGCACAAAGCGGTCGTCCGTTATTAATTATTGCTGAAGACTTAGAAGGTGAAGCATTGGCTACATTGGTAGTAAATAAATTACGTGGCACTATTAAAGTAGCTGCTGTAAAAGCTCCGAGCTTTGGTGATAGAAGAAAAGAAATGTTGACTGATATTGCAATTTTAACTGCAGGTACAGTAATCAGCGAAGAGTTAGGTTATAAATTAGAGGCTGCTGATTTAGCATCTTTGGGTCAGGCTTCTTCTGTAACGATTGATAAAGATAATACAACTGTAGTAGGTGGTAAAGGCAAGAAAGCTGATATTACTGCACGTGTAAATCAAATTAAAGCACAAGTAGAAAATACCACAAGCGACTACGATAAAGAAAAATTACAAGAGCGTTTGGCTAAGTTAGCCGGCGGTGTTGCAGTTTTATATGTAGGTGCTGCTACTGAAGTTGAAATGAAAGAAAAGAAAGACAGAGTAGACGATGCATTACATGCAACACGTGCTGCTGTTGAAGAAGGCATTGTACCGGGTGGTGGTGTTGCATACATTCGTGCAATTGCTGCTTTAGAACCAAAAGTAAAAGGTCAGATTGCAGACGAGCAAACAGGTATGGCTATTGTACGCCGTGCATTAGAAGAACCAATGCGTACATTAACTGCTAATGCAGGAATTGATGGAAGTATTGTAGTTCAAAAAATTAAAGAAGGTACAAAAGACTTTGGTTTTAATGCAAGAACAGAGCAATACGAAAACTTATTTAAGGCTGGTGTAATTGATCCAACTAAAGTAAGCCGTGTAGCTTTGGAAAATGCTGCTTCAATTGCAGGTATGTTGTTAACTACAGAATGTGTCATTGCAGACAAACCTAAGAAAGAAGAACCACATGCACATGGTGCACCTGATATGGGCGGCATGGGTGGTTATTAATAATGTTGAATTACTGAAGACATTAGTAAATAAAAAAAATCCCGTTTCAAATTTTTGGAACGGGATTTTTTTGTGGTAAAAAGGCTGTCAAAATTTTGTGAATTAAATTAATCAGTTTTAAAAGCGTACCCTTGCAAAAATTTTTTATTGTAAATGAAGAAGATTGATGATTACAGAACATTATTAGAGGTTGAAAAATCGGCTGATTTAAAAACATTGAAAACTGCCTACAGAAACGTAATGAAGCAATGGCATCCGGATAAATTTCATGCTGATGAAGACGGACGAATTATTGCTGAAGAAAAAAGTAAAATCTTAATTGAAGCATATCATTTTTTGGTAAGTATTGCTCCTGAAACGATGGAACAAAACTTGCCTCAATACACTGAAACTATTAATGCTGCTACTATTTTAGATTACCAGTATAAAGGACAAACTTTACAAATTAGTTTTTCTGACGGTAACACTTATGAATATTTTGATGTACCAAAAGCCATTTATATTAAACTGCACAATGCTGAAACCCAAGGCCGGTTTGCCCGCAGACATATTTGTACTTCGTTTGTATACAGAAACGTAGGAAAGATGGTGGATTAATAGATTTATATTTCTTACAGCATTTTCTTTTCAAATTTTAATTCATTGATTAATGGTTGAAAGTGAGTACCATTATTTTTTCAAAATCAATTTCACGATAAATTATTTTCTACCACAATTTTTTTAGCGTAGTTTGTTTTATTGTAATTTGTACATTGCAATACTAAATCTGCTTTATGAAATCCATGCATCGTCGTTCATTTATTCGCCAAACCGGAATGCTAACATTAGGAGCAATGGCATCAAATTCTGCATTTTCAAAATTCAGCTCTGAACCAACCAAAAAAGTTAGGATTGGCATAATTGGCGTCGGTTTCAGAGGACAAGACCACTTAGAACTTTTATTAAAACGCGATGATGTTGAAGTGAATGCAATTGCAGATCCGCAAGCAAGAATGTTGGCAATGGCAGACAAAATTATTGCAACGAGTGGTAAAAAAAAGCCTGCAGTTTACAGCAATGGAAATTATGATTATCAAAATTTATTGAAGAGAGATGATGTAGATGCTGTAATTATTGCAACACCTTGGGAATGGCATATAGAACAAGCAATTGATGCTTTGAATGCAGGTAAAATTCCGGGTGTAGAAGTTTGTGGTGCAATAAAACTGAGCGATTGCTGGGATATTGTTCATGCAAGTGAAAAAACGGGTATTCCTGTAATGATACTGGAAAATGTAAATTACAGAAGAGATATTATGGCTGTTTTGAACATGGTGAGAAAGGGAATGTTTGGCGAATTGTTACATGTACAAGGAGGTTACGAACATGATTTGCGTGGCGTGAAATTTAATGATGGAGTAACTGCATATAATTCTGGAGTAGAATTTGGTGATAAAGGATTAAGTGAAGCTGCATGGAGAACGCAACATAGCATTGACAGAAACGGAGAATTATATCCAACACATGGATTGGGTCCGGTTGCAGTTATGCTTGATATAAACAGAGGTAATAGATTAACAAAATTGTCTTCTGTATCAACAAAATCAAGAGGTTTGAAAAGGTATATTAAAAACCATCCGAAAGGAGGTATCAATCATTCAAATGCATCTTTAGAATTTAAGCTGGGTGATATTGTTACCACACAATTGCAAACAGCAAATGGAGAAACAATTGTATTGACTCATGACACCTCCTCTCCCCGACCATACAACTTAGGATTTAGGGTGCAAGGAACAAATGGAATCTGGCAAGACCATCATGCCGGGGAATTCAATGCTGGCTTGATTTATTTTGAAAACAAAAGTAAACCTCATTCCTGGGAAAACTCTGAAGCTTATATGAAAGAACATGACCATCCACTTTGGAAGAAATACGAACATTTAGCTGAGGGGGCCGGACATGGCGGAATGGATTTTTTTGTAATCAATACCTTTATTGAATGTATTAAACAAAAAACAGAATTTCCATTGGATGTGTATGATTTGGCTACATGGTATGCAATTACGCCTTTATCAGAACAATCAATTGCTGATGGAGGGAAACTGATGAATATTCCTGATTTTACGAAAGGCAAATGGAAAAGCAGAAAGCCTATTTTTTGTATTAATCCAAATGGAGATTTTTAAAATGATTTGCTAAAACAAATAAATAAGATTTTTAAACAAATTCCGGTAACGAATTCAGTGCTTTCAATAAATACATTTGATTTTTAGCCCTGACTAAATTTTGTTCGGAATAATTAATCTTATAATACCTGTCGTCGTTAAAATAATCGGTAATGAATCTAATAGCCTGCATGTAAATCATCATTTCGCCTGCAAAGAAAAAATGTTGTTTTTCAAATTCAGTTAATTCATCCTCCATGTAATAGTAATAACCTTTTTTTATAGCCTGAAGAAAGTCTTGTTGAATTACAATTTTTGAAAAATCACTTTCTTCTTCCGAGACCGGAGTAATATATGTTCTGATCATATCTCCCACATCACTTAAAAAATAACCGGGCATGACTGTATCTAAATCAATTACACAAACGCCTTTGTTATTTTCATCAAAAAGTACATTGCTGATTTTTGTATCATGATGGGTAACTCTTTTTTTAGCATCAGGATATTGAATAAACAATTCATATCGCTGGCAGATGGAAGAAAATGATTCAATCTCATTAATCAATGCAGCATTGGCTTGAATTCTTGTTGTATTACCATTTTGAATTGCAGCTTTAAATTGTGCATATCTGAGCGTTAAATTATGAAAATCAGGAATGGTAATATGAAGTTGGTTAGCATTAAAATCTTTGAATAAATAAGTAAAATGACCAAACTGTTTGGCCGCTTCAAATGCCATTTTATCTGAAAAAAGCGTTGAAAAAGATTGCGTTTTATTTATGTAACTAAATGACCTAAAATACTGATTATCAACAATTAAAACTGATTTACTTTCTTTTGATTTAATGGGTGAAACAAAGAGGTAATCCGGAAAAAATTGGGTACTATACTCTGCTAAAGCTTGAAGGTTTGCATCAATTGTAATTGGGTTTATAAACACTTTTGCATTGATTTCCTGTAAAATAAAATCTCCTTCTGTTGTTACAACTTTCCAGGTTTTATTAATTAAGCCACTTTGAATAATTTGTAATTTGGGATTGGTCCACCCGTAACTTGTGCATATCGTTTTTAACAATACATCATCCATAATTAAAAATTGAAGTACAAAAAATTATTCAATTTTAAGATTCCTCTTTCTCCATCATCAGGTATGCTTTTATAAAACCATCCAATTCTCCATCCATAACCGGACCCACATTTCCCACTTCATAATCTGTTCGGTGATCTTTAATCATCTTATACGGATGAAAAACATAACTTCTTATTTGACTGCCCCACTCGATTTTTTTCTTATTGGCATTCGTAGCATTTTTGGCCTCTTCCCTTTTTCTTAATTCCTCTTCATACAAACGGCTTTTCAGCATTTGCATGGCTTTTTCCCTGTTACCAATTTGGCTTCTTTCGGTTTGACAAACCACCACAATGCCAGTAGGAAGATGGGTTAAAAATACTTTAGTTTCTACTTTATTTACATTTTGACCACCTGCACCACCACTTCTAGCCGTTTCCATTTTTACATCAGCATCTTTAATTTCAATTTCTATAGTATCATCTACCAAAGGATAAACAAAAACACTGGCAAAACTGGTATGTCTTCTGGCATTGCTATCAAATGGAGAAATACGAACCAACCGATGCACACCACTTTCTGCTTTTAAAAATCCATAAGCAAAATCTCCATCAAATTGCAGAGTAGCCGTTTTAATACCAGCCCCATCACCTTCTTGAAAATCAAGTTCGGTTACTTTCCAGCCTTGTTTCTCGCCATACATACGATACATGCGCAAAAGCATTTCTGCCCAATCCTGGCTTTCTGTTCCACCGGCGCCAGAATTAATTTGCAATACCGCACTCAATTCGTCTTCAGGTTGATTTAAAGTACTTTTAAACTCAGCGTCTTCAATTAATTGTATTGCATAATCGTAGGCAGCTTTTGTTTCTTCTTCCGAAGCGTCGCCACTTTTGAAAAAATCAAATAAAACTACAAAGTCTTCCACAGCAGTTTCTACCGAAGTGTATAACTTCATCCAATACTCGTTGACCTTTATTTCTTTCATGATTGCCGTAGCCCTGGCATTATCATCCCAAAATCCGGGTGAAAGTGATACTTGTTTATCCTGATCTACTTTAGTTTGTTTACTATCGTAGTCAAAGAAACCTCCTTAAGACATTAACCCTGTCTCTCATTGATTTGATGTGCTCTTGTGTCATATACAAAAGTTTGTAAATTTTTTTAATAAAAAAAGACTTCCAAATCAGAAGTCTTTTTTAGTG
>CANGTN010000104.1 GCA_947456805.1 Chitinophagaceae bacterium
ACTTTTTTTAAATAAATAAAATAATTTTCTTTCTTATTTTTTATTTTTCAATCAAACACGCTTATCTTCGCCACCCGAAAAAATTATGTCGAAACAACAACTCATTAAACAAGATGGAGTAATTCTGGAGGCATTAAGTAATGCTATGTTCAGAGTGAAATTAGAAAATGGTCACGAAATTTTAGCGACTATCTCAGGAAAAATGAGAATGCATTACATAAGAATTTTGCCGGGTGATAAAGTGGGTGTTGAAATGAGTCCGTATGATTTAAGCAGAGGAAGAATTAATTTTAGATACAAATAAAAAACTGCTGAAGCATTGCTAAAGCACAACTAATTAATAAACTAGGTTATGAAAGTAAGAGCATCAATTAAAAAACGCAGTGTTGACTGCAAAATTGTAAAACGTGGAGGCAAGCTTTACGTAATCAACAAAAAAAATCCTCGTTTTAAACAAAGACAAGGGTAATTTAAACGAATTTTAAAATCAGAAACTAATAATTATGGCGCGTATTGCCGGTATTGATTTACCAAAAAACAAAAGAGGCGAAATAGGACTAACCTACATTTATGGTATCGGTCGTTCAAGAGCTCAGGAAATTTTGACAAAAGCAAATATTGATTTTGACAAAAAAGTAAATCAATGGAATGATGAAGAACAAGCAGCTATTCGTACCCTAATTAATGAAGGGTTTAAAGTAGAAGGTGCTTTACGTAGTGAAACTCAGATGAATATCAAACGTTTGTTGGATATAGCATGCTACAGAGGTTTACGTCACCGTAAAGGATTACCTGTGCGTGGTCAAAGAACTAAAACCAATAGTCGTACAAGAAAAGGTAAACGTAAGACTGTTGCAGGTAAGAAAAAAGCAGCTAAGAAATAATATATTCAATAACAAAATTGATTTGTTGGATATAAAAAATTCCAACTTTCAAAATATCATTGAATTTTATTCATAAATCGCTGGATCGAATTGAAATCTATTCGGGAGGCGAAATTTTAAGATGATTACCTCAAACTAACAAAAAAATGGCAAAACCAGCAAAAGCACAAAACAGTGCAAAAGCCGCAGCAAAAAAGAGAGTTGTAAAAGTTGATGCTGCAGGTGAAGTAAGAATTAATGCAACATTCAACAATATTATTGTTGCATTCACTAACAAAAGCGGACAAGTTATATCATGGAGCAGTGCCGGCAAAATGGGCTTCCGTGGTAGCAAAAAAAATACACCATATGCTGCTCAAATGGCGGCTGCAGATGCTGCAAAAGTAGCTGTAGATGCAGGTTTGAAAAGAGTTGAGGTTTTTGTAAAAGGTCCTGGTAGTGGCCGTGAAGGTGCTATCAGAAGTATTGCACAAAATGGTATAGAAGTAACTTCTATCAAAGATGTTACTCCAATGCCACATAATGGTTGCAGACCTCCCAAAAAGAGAAGAGTATAATTAACGGCAATATTCAAAGCCAATTTTCAAATCCCAATGGGGAATCGAAAATTTGAATTTGCATTCGGATATTTCATTTAATAAAAGGTTGCTCGATTTATTTTTTACGATTTTTAACCGATCGAAGCAACGAACCAAAAAAAATCGAAATGAATAACAATTATGGCACGTTACACAGGTCCTAAGACCAAAATTTCCCGCATTTTTGGAGAACCCATTCTTGGTAATGGTAAATGGTTAACTAAAAACAGTAACCCTCCAGGTCAGCATGGTGCTGCAAAAAAACGTAAGCAATTGGGTGAGTATGCTTTACAACTTCGTGAAAAGCAAAAAGCAAAATACACTTATGGAGTATTAGAGCGCCAATTCCGTAAAACGTTTGAAGAAGCTTCACGTTTGAAAGGTGTTAAAGGTGAAAACTTAATTAAATTATTGGAAGCACGTTTGGATAATACAGTTTTCAGACTCGGTTTGGCAAATAGTCGCCCTGAAGCAAGACAAATGGTTGCACACAAGCATATCACTGTCAACGGAGAAGTGAGAAATATTCCTTCTTATTCTTGTAAAGCTGGTGATGTAATTGCATACCGTCCTAAAAGTGAACATAACAGTGCTATCACAAGTAAGAGTCGTGGTAAAAACCCTAAGTTTACTTGGTTAGATTGGAATGAAACTGAAAAGAAAGGTACTTTCATTACTTATCCAGAAAGAGAAAGCGTTCCAGAAAACATTAAAGAACAACTAATCGTTGAGTTGTATTCTAAATAATTTAATTTTGTATTTTATTTTTATTGGGTTAAATCAATACAAATAAAATATATCATTGAAATGAATAATTAACTTTGGTATCTTAATAATTTTAAACACCATATTCTTACAGTTCCTTTGGAATTAGAGAATATAAAAACCGGAATGAATAAAATGGCCATTTTAAATTTCCAAAAGCCCGACAAAATTGTTTTACAAAAAGTAACTGATTTTGAAGGATTATTTGAGTTTCGCCCGTTAGAGCCAGGTTATGGCTTAACAATTGGTAATGCGTTACGTCGTGTATTATTGAATAGCCTTGAAGGTTATGCAATCACGGGTATTAAGATAGAAGGCGTAGACCATGAGTTTGCTACAATCAAAGGTATTACCGAGGATGTAACTGAAATTATTTTAAACTTGAAACAAGTAAGGTTTAAAAAGAATGTTGAGCATGATGTGCCCAACGAAAAAATTACACTTTCTATCAAAGGAAATACAGAATTTAATGCTGCACAAATCAGTACAGCCTCTCAGAGTTTTGAAGTAATGAACCCTGAATTGGTTATTTGTACCATGGATATTTCTGCTAAATTAGAAATTGAAATCACAATTTCTAAAGGACGTGGTTATGTTCCTGCTGAAGATAATAAATCAAAAGAAGCTCCATTTGGACATATTGCGATTGATTCAATTCATACGCCAATAAAAAATGTAAAGTATTCCATTGAAAATTATCGTGTTGAACAAAGAACTGATTTTGAAAAATTAATACTTGAAGTTGCAACTGATGGTACAATCAATCCTGAAGAAGCTGTTAAACAAGCTTCTCGTATCTTGATTCAGCATTTAATGATCATCACAGACGAAAACATTACTTTCGATAATAAAGAAGATAAGAAAGAAGATGTGGTAGATGAACAAGTTTTACAATTACGTAAAGTATTAAAAACTCCTCTAGAAGATTTAGATTTATCAGTAAGAGCATTCAATTGCTTGAAAGCTGCAAAAATCAATTCTTTGAGTGAGCTGGTACAATATGAACAAGAAGACTTAATGAAATTTAGAAACTTCGGACAAAAATCTTTATCTGAAATTGATCAGGTATTGCATGAAAGAGGTTTGAGTTTTGGAATGGATTTGGTGAAATTAGGGTTAGACAATTTAGATAATTAATCAAAACTGTTGTGTGATACAATACACAACAATTAATCACAGCTTATAATTCCTGACACGGTATAAGCTATAAAACAAACAGTCATGCGTCACGGAGACAAAATCAACAACCTGGGTAGAAAGAAAGCCCACAGAGTAGCATTATTAAGCAATCTTGCTTCTCAGCTTATTACACACAAACGTATTGTAACTACTTTGGCAAAAGCAAAAGCATTACGTACTTATGTAGAACCTTTATTAACTAAAACTAAAAAAGGTACAAGCAAAGAATCTATCAGTCATCAACACAGAGTAGTTTTCAGCCATTTGCAAGATAAAGAAGCTACAAAAGAATTGTTTACTGTAGTGGGCCCTAAAATCGCAAGTAGACCAGGTGGATATACCAGAATTTTAAAATTAGGAATCAGACCAGGAGATAATGCTGAAAAAGCTATGATTGAATTGGTTGATTTCAACGAAATATATGGTAAATCAGCAGTACAAGCAGCTGAGCCAGCTAAAAAAACGCGTAGATCTTCTGCTAAAAAGAAAGCAGATGTTACTGATGTAACACCTGAAGTAGAAACTCCTGAAGCAACTACTACAGAAGAACCCAAAACAGAAGAATAATTCTATGTATAAAGGTTATTTAAAAAGGTGAGACTTATTAGTCTTGCCTTTTTTTTTAAGGCTAATCTCATTAATTTTACAACTATGAACAAACTATCTCAAACTGCTATTTTATTGCTAGAAGACGGACATGTTTTTTATGGACAAGCATTCGGAAAAATTGGAACAACAAGTGGTGAGTTATGTTTTAATACCGGAATGACAGGATACCAGGAAGTATTCACAGACCCAAGTTATACAGGTCAGGTATTAATTATGAACAACGTTCACATAGGTAATTATGGGGTAAAAGATATTGATGTAGAAAGCAGTTCGGTGAAAATTCGAGGGTTAATCGGACGAAATTTAGAAGAACAATTTAGCAGAATAGAAGCTAATGGTAATTTACAAGATTACCTTGTTGCCAACAATCTTGTGGCAATTGAAGGGATAGATACAAGGGCTTTGGTAGCACATATCAGAACTTCTGGTGCTATGAATTGTATCATTTCTTCAGATATATTAGATGAAGATAAATTAAAAACAGAATTAGCAAATTGTCCAAGCATGGATGGTTTAGAACTTGCTTCAACAGTAAGTACCAATGAAGTATATGAATTAGGTGATGTTAATTCGTCTTTAAAAGTTGCAGTTTTAGATTTTGGAGTTAAGAAAAATATTTTGAATTGTTTGGTTGAAAGAGGAGCACATGTAAGGGTTCATCCTGCTAAAACTTCGTTAAGCGAATTAAAACAATTCAACCCCAATGGCTATTTTATTTCCAATGGTCCCGGTGATCCTTCTGCAATGCCTTATGCAGTAGCAACAATTAAAGAAATTTTAAAAGAAAATAAACCATTGTTTGGCATTTGCCTGGGACATCAGTTGCTTGCACTTGCAAATGATATTCCAACTTTTAAAATGCATCATGGACACCGAGGATTAAATCATCCAGTGAAAAATATTATCACAGGCCGTTGTGAAATTACAACTCAAAATCATGGTTTTGGAGTAGATCCCGAAGCTGTTAGAAAGCATACCAATGTTGAAATAACACATTTGAATCTGAATGATAATAGCATCGAAGGAATCCGATTAATTGACAAGCCTGCTTTCAGTGTACAATATCATCCGGAAGCCACACCAGGACCGCATGACAGCAGATATTTGTTTGATGATTTTTTAACAATGATGCATCAAAATTAATATTGTAATTATGAAAATTGCTGTCATCAATGGTCCAAACTTAAATTTAATCGGAAATAGAGAAACAAATATTTATGGCAATCAAAGTTTTGATCAATATTTAGAAACATTACAAAAAATATTCCCTTCTATTGATTTTGAATATTTTCAAAGTAATATCGAGGGAGAACTCATCAATTATTTGCATCAGGTAGGTTTTGAATTCAATGGAGTAATCTTAAATGCAGGGGGTTATACACATACTTCAGTTGCAATTGGAGATGCGATTGCAGCAATTACAAGCCCTGTGGTTGAGGTACATATCAGTAATATTCATGCTAGAGAAGAATTTAGAAAAGTATCTTTAATATCAGCAAAATGTAAGGGTTCAATTGTAGGACTTGGCTTAAAAGGGTATGAACTTGCAGTAAGATGGTTAATAGAAAACAAATAATTTTTTTACTTTTAATGATACATCTTTAACACTTCAATAATCAATATTCAATTACTTTTATCCCTTAAAAAATATTTATGAATAAGTCTTTGTTAGGATTTAATATAGTATTGGCAGTGGCTATTGCTGTTTTGTTTTATTTTCAATTTGCTTCAAAAAATAATGTTGTATCCGCAGCAAATTCATTCCATAAAAGTGACAACGGTTTTAAAATTGCATATTTTGAGATGGACTCTGTAGAAAATCATTATGAATATTTAAAAGATGTTAGAAATACATTGAGACAAATGGAACAACAAAAAAGCAGTGAATTAGCAGAACTCAGAAATCAGAACAAAGCCAAGTTGCAAGCCTATCAAAAAAAAGGCAGCAATATGACTCAGGAAGAAATTGCAAGAGCAAATGATGAATTGATGCGACTTGAGAACGAATTGAAAACACAAGAACAAATTAAAATGGGTGAACTGCAAGATGAAAGTATAAAAAAAATGCAGCAAGCAAAAATGAAAATTGAAGACTTTTTA
>CANGTN010000105.1 GCA_947456805.1 Chitinophagaceae bacterium
CCAAGTGATTTGTGTTTTTCCTGCATCAATTAATGTACGGATGGTATTAAAAATATTTTTGACTTTGTTATAACCAAGTGAAGTATTTAAATAATATTTGCCTTTAACTACACCAATATTCCAATCAAAATTATCTGATGTACTTGGCTGTAAATAAGGGTTTCCAAATCTCAAATTATATGGATCTCCATAATCAATATTAGGATTCAATTCGCCTAATCCCGGTCTTCTGATGGTTGATCTGTAAATAAATGAAGTATTGAATTGTTTGCTGAATTCTTTTCTTATGTTAATCGTTGGCAATAAATTGAAATAACTATTTTGAACATCTGCTGAATTTCCTTTTAAAAACTGAAAATCAAATTGTGTCAATTCAGCTTGAATTCCGGCGGTAATTTTCCAGTTTTTCAACAGCGTATAAGTTAATGAAACCCTTGCTGTACTTATGTTTTGATTAAATTTAAAATCATTGCTTAATATATCATTCGGAATAAAAACACTATCCACTTTTCTTAAAAAACTTGTATTAAGTGCATTGTGGTAATTAGCACGTTGAAAAGTAGCACCGGTACTCAATGAACTTCCTTTCATCTTCAAAGGTTTATCGTAATTCAATCTGGCACTGAAACTATTGCTAAAATTATTGAAGAATTGATTTTGAGAACTATCGTTGATAGCGATAAATGTTGAGTTGAGGTATTGCTGGTAAAAATCTCTGTCGTTATCATTCTTGCCCCAATTTTCTGATATAATAAACCGAAATGTTTCTGCTAAAGTTTTACCATGTCTAGTATAAGTAAAATTAATTCCATGATTGTAGCCGCTACCTTCACTTTGATTAGAACGATTACTGAGTTTGTATATTGAATTAAATCGGTTAATATTTGTAAAAGTTGTGGCATTATAGTTATCAAAGTAATTTATATTTCCCTGGTACGTAATACTTATTGAATTTTTTTTATCAATATCATAGTCAGCCTGAACCCTCAAATTCGGTCGTAGATTTTTATTTTTAAACTCACTTTCTGTGTTAAATCGATTAGTGGAATCAGTATAAATATTTTGCCGTTTTGAGTAACTATTTCCCTGTAAGACACTTGCACCAACTCCCATTGATGTATTGAAAGAGAACTTATTATTTCTGTAATTCATGTAAGCAGAAGTATTCGCCTCACCCCTTGAACCTGCTGTTATAGTAGCTTTCCCGGTAAAACCAATTTTTCCTTTTTTAGTAACAATATTAATTACGCCTCCACTTTCTGTTGCATATTGTGGCGGCGGATTGGTCATCAATTCAATTTTTTCAATACTACTACCGGGCAAACTTTCCAATAAATCTTTGAGTTGATCAGAATTTAGTTCTGTGGGTTTATCATCAATTAAAATTTTAGGTTCTTTGCCTTTCAATAAAATTTTTCCATTAGGGTCATTACTGATTAAAGGCATACTTTTTAAAAGCTCTGATGTTGTATTAGAATTGCTCAATGCACTTTCTCCTACATTGTAGGTCAACTTATCATCTTTCATTTCAATCAATGGCTTTTCAGAAAAAACAACCACTTCCGACAATGCAGCTGTAGCAAGAGTCATTTTAAGATCTCCAAGATTAAAATCAAAACGTTCGGGACGTACATTGATACTATCTAGAGAAAATCGATGAAAGCTTGTTGCAGAAGCCCTTAAGCGATAAATAGAAAACTTAATTTTTTCAAATTCAAAAGAACCATTTTTATCTGATACCTGTGTAATAATTAAAGTAGTATCAGAAATTCGCATCAATTCAACAGTTGCAAAAGCTATTGGTTTGCCGTTTGATGCATCTATTAAATTTCCGATAATCAAACCCATATCTTGATTCGTTCTTACAGAAGATACTTGTGCTTCTGATATTGTACACATGCAACAAAAGGAAATAATAAAATAAATGAGTCTGATCATGAAAATAATAATTGCATTGATACTTATCAATATATGGCTTCATGAATTTAATTAATGATAGTATTAAAAAATCAACTAACTAACAAGTTCAGTTTTATTCATGTAAAACCGCAACATCAATAAAATTGCAGCGTAAGATACAACATTAAAATTGGTATGATGATCGAATGGCAATATATGTGACCAGTGGTGATAGTTGGAAAGGATCAATAACAGAATTCGAACTACATTGATTGTCCATAAAATAAAAAGCCCTGCAAATAAGCCTTTAATCATTATTTTAAATGGTTGTTTTAATGTAATTACAAATGCTATCCAAACACCCATAATACCAAAGCCTGCACAACCATAAGCCATTAAAATAGATGTGCTATTATCCAGTTGTAAAATACTTTTAGAACTAGCTGTTACATTATAACCAAAAAGATTCAATAGAAAGGAACAGGTTTTGATGATACTGTACTGTAGCCCATCCACATAATTTATGTAATGCAACCAAGGCAAATAAACACTACCACCGGGTACACTTGCTCCTATTAAAAAAAAGGAAAAGCAATATAATCCAATAGCTATCAGTGCAAATTGCAACAATATTAAAAGTACAGAGTCCTTTTTTAAAAAATTAGAAACCATGATAGCAATAGTAAGTAAAAAATTATCACAACCTTATTTCAAAACACTTGTCAACTTTTCAATTAATGCTTCGCCTCTTAAATTTTTCCCAATAATTTTTCCTGTTGGATCAATTAAAAAATTTGCAGGAATACTTTCAATACCATATAACCTTCCTGCTGCATTATTCCAAAATTGCAAATCGCTTAATTGCGTCCAAGTAAGGTTATCATCTTTAATTGCTTTCAACCACTTTTCTTTACCATCTTGTTTATCAAAAGACACACCTAATACAGTAAAGTTTTTATCTTTAAACATGTTGAAAGCTGCTACAACATTGGGATTTTCTTGCCTGCATGGTCCACACCAGCTCGCCCAAAAATCAAGTAATACATACTTTCCTCTGAAAGAAGATAATGACACAGGTTTACCATCAACATCATTCTGTGTGAAGTCGGGTGCCATTGAACCTACATCTGATTTTGAAGTTGCTTCTTTCTTGGTATTATAGTTTTGAATCATGTTTTCAATGTACTTCGCATAAGTACCCACCTTTGCAGAAGGAGCTAATTTTTTGTATCTGTTTTCTAAATCTTCTACCCCATTAAACAGTGGATTTACAACACACAATACAAAACTACTCACAGGAGATCCCGGCTTTAATGCAGTGAATTTAGACACTTCATTTACTACTTTATTTTTTGTATTTTGAAATTCATTGATTAATGAATCTCTTTTCTTTCCTTCCGGAGTTTTATTTATTTTTCCTGCTAAAGATTCTAGTTTGTCTTTTAATGGATTGAAACCTTTGGTATATAAACTATATTCTTCTTGCAGTTTAGAGCCTTTCACCACTGCATTTTTTAATTGGCTTTGGTCTGCAGAAACAGTCACAACATCATTACCCATAAATACATCTACCACTTCCTTCTTTCCAATAAAATTCAATTGGTATAAATCAACTTCAGACACCTTCCCTTTTAGTTTGAAACTACCATCAAAAGCATAATCCTGTGCAATGGTGGTTCCATTACTGCTAGCCACTAAAAACACAAGTGTACTATCTTTCAATCCCTTGATATTACCTAAAATACTAAATCCATCCGCGTTTTGAGAGATTGCATATATTGGGAATGCAAGCGCTATTAATATTTTTTTCATAATAAACCTATATTTTTTATTTTAAAATTACTCTCCATTAAACTGTGTTTGATCGGGTAATGTAACTTCTATTAAACCGCCCTCTCCTTTTTGTAAAATACATTGACAACCCAAACGAGAATTGATTTTGGGACTAACAGCCCTATCAATAAAATCCTCTTCTTTGTCGCTTAGTTCAGCCAAAAATTCTTCTCCTTTTTCGACATACAAATGACAAGTACTACAAGCACAAACAGCCCCGCAATTGTGATGTAATTCGTACCCATTATCTAATATAACTTCCAATAAACTATCGCCAACCGCATTCGTTTCAATTACCTGTGACGCTAATCCTTTCTGTTCAAAATTTACTTTAATTGTATACATATTTCAACATTAATTATTTGCAAAAGTATTTGATTAGACACAATAAAAATCTTCAATTAAAAACTGATGGATAATTTATCAAGTTTTTTGTTGAAAAAATACTAAAAAATGTAAGCTTGGTATCTCAAATTTACTAAATAGGAATCACGATATCAATTCTTAATACTCCTAATTGTTGAAATAAAGAAATGATTGCTTACAAATAAAATCCTCGTAAAGTTTCCTTTGCAGGAATTGATTATTTGATAACTTAAAGCTGCAATTCCTTAGATAAGAAAGTTAGCTGTTGAATATTATTTGTAATTAAAGCATACCATTTTTGCATATCAGGGTATTTTTTCAATAAACTTAAATGCGTTTCAATAGTTTTTTTATCCCCCCGAAATGCAGGTCCCGTGAATACCTCACCGGGAGGATTTGATTTTAAACGCATAGCAGTTTGTTCAATAATCGGTTGTAGCAAGCTAAAATTGATTTGCTCATTGGTACAATATTCAGCACTCAGATGATATAAATAATTTACAAAATTACTGGCAAAAACAGCTGCAATATGTATTTTCAAACGTTGTTCATCATTACCGTATACAAATGATTGTTGCAAATGATTCAAAATACGTTCTGTAACATCTTTTGCATACAAATTATTTCCATCAATCATAAATGGAATTTCAATTTCACTATTCATTTCTTTTCTAAGTGTTTGTATGGGATACAAAACACCATAATTTTCACTTACTTTTTCAAGAGTTGTAATTGAAACCGATCCGGCAGTATGTAACACTAATTTATTACTTAATGAAAGTTGATTTGTAATTTCCTGAATCGAATTGTCATTGACTGCAATTATAAAAATATCAGCAGTCATTCTAAGATTTTTTAAATCATCAATTGCACTTGCCAAAACAGTTTCAGCCAATTGTTGAGCATGAACAATCTGCTTGCTATAAATATCTACAATAGTAAATCTATGATGAAACATCTGCCTGGCTAAAATGGTTGCAACATTTCCTGAACCAATAAAAGAGACCTTCATCATATATTTGAATTGATTATGAAAATAAAATTAGCACAAAGAATAGCAATCATGTATTATACTACAAAGATTAAAACAATCTTTGCAATATCTAAAAGATCTGCTGCAAAACAAGCTTTCGAACTTTTTTGCACACCATACAGCGGCAAACCCAAAAGAAAAGCTCCTCCCATATTTGAACAAGCAACAGAGCTAACAATCATACAGGATTCGCTTGCTATAAAAGGTTGGCAATGGAATCCTGAAGTAAGTAATGACAAAAAAATCCTTATTCTACATGGCTTTGACAGTTGTAGTTACAAATTTGACAAATACGTATTTCCACTCACCAAACTTGGTTTTACTGTTTTAGCATTCGATGCACCTGCACATGGCATCAGCGAAGGAAAAAGGGTTAATGCTTTACAATTAAAAAATACAATTTTAAACATTAATCAGTTATATGGAGAGTTGTATGCCATTATTGGTCATTCTTTTGGAGGATTGGCATCAGCACTAGCTATTGAAGAATTAGCTAATATTAAAAAACTTGTTTTGATTGCACCTGCAGTGGAAACAATCAGAGCAATAGATAATTTCTTTTCTTTTGTACCATTGGGCAACTCAATTAAAAATGAAATGATTCATTACATACAATCTTTATCCAACCAAAAAATAAATTATTATTCAACAAGCAGAGCTGTTGCAGATTATACAGTTAATACCCTGTGGCTACATGATGAAGAAGATTGGATTTGTCCATATGAAGATGTAAAAAGAATACAAAATATGCAACTAAATCATGTAGAATTTTATATAACCAAAGGTCTTGGGCACAGCAAAATTTACCGTGATTCAGCCGTGAAAGAAAAGATTTTTAATTTTTTACTTGATTAAAATACAGAGGATTACATCATAAAAATCATATGTGTTAAATACAACTTTTTTAAAA
>CANGTN010000106.1 GCA_947456805.1 Chitinophagaceae bacterium
AATTTGATTACAGTAAAACCAAAAATTTCCCCAACAGATATCCAACAAAAAATCAGTGCAGCATTTCACAGAAGTGCAACAATTGATGCAGAGAAAATTCAATCTGATGTTGTTGGCAACAAAGTGACATTAAGAGGAAAGGTACGTTCATTTGCAGAAAAAGAAGATGCTGAAAATGCAGCATGGGCAGCACCTGGCATTACAAGTGTTGAAAATAAATTACAAATTGAAGTACCCGAATATGCTTTTGAAGAGTAATTATTTTTTGTAAAAAATAATTATATTATTAACGAAGAAATTTTGCCACAGAAAGGGCCATCGATTAACTATAAAATTCGATTACCTGGTTTTGATAAAAACCCGCTTAGTTGAATTACGAACTCAATAACAACTAATAAACTTTAAGGGATATCTGTTTGTTATAAGGGCAAGTTGAAAGATGGTCTTTTCTGTTTTTTATTTTAATTAATATCCAAAAACACTATCGTCGCCTCTTTTGTCTGCTGCAATTTCAATGTCCCCTTTGCCATTGATCCTGATTACTTCTGTTCTACCTATGGCACCACGCTCTGTGATTTTATAACCCATTGCTTCTAGTTTTTTTCTTACGTCAACCGGAAAATCTTTTTCTACAAAAACTTCATCTGGCAGATGTTGGTGATGAAACTTAGGTTTGTTGATTGCATCTGTTGGATTCATTTGGAAGTCAATCATGTTCACCAAAGTTTGAAAAACAGAAGTTGGTATGGTTGTGCCTCCTGGAGTTCCTGCAACAATAAATGGTTTGCCATTTTTAGTAACCACTACCGGACACATACTGCTTAACATTCTTTTTCCTGGAACGATGGCATTAGCTGCACCACCAACAGCTCCAAACATATTAGGAACACCTGGTTTTATGCTGAAGTCATCCATCTCATTGTTTAATAAAAAACCTGCTCCACTTACTACAGTTTTACAACCATATCCTCCATTTAAAGTTGTGGTTATACTTACCATATTTCCTTCTTTATCGAAAATGCTGATGTGGGTTGTTTCTTCGCTTTCTTGGATTGCTCCGGCTTTAATGTCGCTGCTCTTGCTGGCTTTGTTTGGAGTGAAATCTTTCATTCTGTTTAAAATGTAACTATCACTTTGTAAAGTTTTAATAGGAACCTTCCAGAAATCAGGATCGCCCAAATGTTCAGCCCTATCTGCATAAGCTCTACGTTCTGCTTCAACCATTAATTGTACACTTTCTGCAGATTGAAAACCCATTTTATTGATACTGTATGGTTGAATCATTTTCATCATTTGTAATAAAATAATGCCTCCGCTGCTTGGAGGTGGAAATCCGGTAATAGTATGTTCACCATATTTAAATGATAACGGAATACGTTGTTTTGCTGTGTAATTTTTTAAATCATTCAAACTGATGATTCCATTGCCACGATTCATTTCATCAACAATAAGTTGAGCAGTTGGACCTTCATAAAAACCTTTTGCACCTTTGTCTCTTATTCGTTTTAATGTCGTTGCCAATTCTTTTTGGATTAAGGTGTCGCCTTCTTTCCACGGAGTATTTTTTACAAATGCCGGTTGATGTGCATTGTATTTAATGAAATTTGATTTGTTACTATTTAAACTTGAAGCTTCTTTTTCTGTTAACACAAAACCAAATTCAGCCAAATCAATTGCTGGTTGAATTAAAACGGCAATTGGTAATTTGCCATCTTTCAAAGTAGCAAATAAACCTGCTATTGTGCCGGGAACACCTGCAGCTAGTCTTCCATTTTGAGATATTGATGTTTGGGCATTTCCGTTGCTGTCAATGTACATATCTCTTGATGCTTTTGAAGGCGCCACTTCTCTATAATCAATACCTACAAGTTGTCCATTATTTTTTCTTGCAACTAAAAAACCACCACCACCAATATTTCCTGCAGCAGGGTAAACTACTGCCAAGGCTAATTGAGTAGCAACCGCAGCATCAAATGCATTACCACCATTTTTCATAATAGTAGCTCCAATCATGCTAGCCAATGGATGAGCTGATGAAACAGCGCCATTTGTATATTTGGCTGATTTTATTTGCGTGTAATGATATGGGTCAACCAACTTTCCTGAACCAAGCCAATTGCATCGTTGTGCAGAACATATTTTACATAGAATAACAGTCAAAAAAAATGCTTGAATTAGTTTGTTCATAATTTTTTTTTGTATTTCAAATATAGGTGTACCAATAAGTAAAATTGTAATATTTATTGGCATTAAACAATGAAAATAGTCCTGTTGGAAAATTCCTTAAAAAATTTTCGGTAGTATAAAAATTTCTAATTCTAGTTATTTTTTTTTACTTTTTGGCTTTGCTTATGTAATATTGCTGATAGTTTAACACTTTTTTATAAAGCAAAAAAAATAAAACCGTGTTATCAATCTCAAAATAAAAACAACTGAAATGAGAAAATTTGCTACAAAGCTACGTTCTGTAACTCTAGTCTTGCTTAGCCTTTTGCTAGTTAATGCAGCAATGGCTCAAATGGCTACAATTAAAGGGTTTGTAAAAAACTCAAAAGAAACTTTAGAAGGTGCCTCCGTATTACTTGAAGGCAAAGGAATGGGAACTCACACCAACACCACCGGTGCATTTGAGTTGAAAGTAAATCCCGGTACATACAATGTAGTAATTACTTATGTTGGTCATCAAAAAAAGACAGTAAGTGTAACGCTTACTCCTGGCCAAGTATATAAATTAGATATTGAGCTTGTGAAAGATCAAGATTTACAAAAAATAACAGTGGTAGGTTCTCGTTCTGCTGTTGTTCGTAGCAATACACAAACTGTTGCACCTATTGATGTGTTTTCTGCAAGGGAACTTGCATTAACTGGTCAGGTAGAGCCTACACAAATGATAAATTTTGTTGCACCTTCATTCAATTCATCTCGTCAAACCATTGCCGATGGTACAGACCATATCGATCCTGCAACATTAAGAGGATTAGGTCCAGATCAGGTGTTGGTATTGGTAAACGGACATCGTCGTCACAATACAGCTTTATTAAATTTAAACGGAACAATCGGTAGAGGTTCTGTTGGTACGGATATGAATGCAATTCCATCATCTGCAATAGATAAAATAGAAATATTAAGAGATGGAGCTGCATCTCAATATGGTTCCGATGCTATTGGAGGTGTTATTAATATCGTTTTGAAAAAAGATGTGAAGCGTACAAATGTTAATGTGCATTTAGGTCAACAATATTTGGGTGATGGTTTAACTAAGTCCATTACTGCGAACCACGCTTTCAAATTGGGAAATAAAGGATTTGCAGACATTTTTGCAGACATTAGATTACGTGAAGGAACCAATCGTGTTGGTGAATATACAGGAACTGTATATACTACAAATGTTGCTTTTGATAATCAGTTAATAGCAGAAAGAAAATTCAACCGTGCTGGCAATTTACTATTAGGTAACTCACAATCTAACAACTATAATTTTGGAGCTAATTTTGGATTCCCTGTCAGTGATAAAGTCAACTTTACAGGTAGTATCTTAACAGGATACAGAAAAGGTGATGCAGCAGGTTTTTACCGTTATCCAAAACAAACATCTCAGGTAATTTTAGAGTTATATCCTGATGGATTTTTACCACATATTTTAACAACCGTAAGAGATAGAAGTTTCAATGCAGCATTAGATGGAACTGTGAAAGGTTGGAAATGGGATTTGGGAACAGTTTACGGAAATAATGGAATTAATTTTGAAGTAAATAATTCTAATAATGCCTCTCAATATGCTATGGGGAAAAAGGCACAAACTTCATTTTATGCAGGCAAATTATTTTTTAGCCAAAGTACTACCAATTTAAATTTTACAAAAGATTTTGGCAAGAAAATGAACGTAAAATCTTTCAATGTTAATTTAGGTACAGAAATAAGATTAGAAAAATATCAAATCACTGCTGGGGAAGAAGCAAGTTGGAAAAACTATGATCCAACTTCTGGAAAAGCAAGTGGAGCACAGGTTTTTCCTGGTTTCCAACCTTCAGCTCAAGTAAATCAAGGCCGTTCAATCGCTGCTGTATATGCAGATATTGAAAGTGATGTGAACGATAAATTTATGTATAATGTTGCAGCAAGATTTGAAAACTACAGTGATTTTGGCAGCAATGTTGCAGCAAAAGCTTCTGCACGTTACAAAGTAAGCGATGCATTGACTTTCCGTGGTACAGTAAGTAACGGATTCAGAGCTCCTTCATTACACCAAAGAATGTTTAGCAGTGTTTCAACATTGTTTCAGTCAATTGGCGGTGTGACTGTTGCTACGCAAAATTTGGTTGCAAGAAATGGAAGTGCATTAGCAAATGCTTTTGGTATTCCACAATTGGGTGCTGAGAAATCAATGCAATATAGTTTAGGAATTACTTCAAAGCCTGTTAAAGGAAAAAACATCAGCATTACTGTAGATGCTTATCAAATCGATATCAAAGACCGTATCGTTTTAACAGGTACTTTCACAAAGGCTTCAAGCACTTTAGTAGCAGGGCTTTTAGCAGCTTATCCTGATGTCAATTCAGTTTCGTTTTTTACCAATGCAATTAATACAAGCACAAGAGGAATAGATATTGTTATAAATTCCGGCGCTATAAAAACCGGAAATGGAATTTTAGAAGCAACGCTGGCTTACAATCAAAATCAAACAAATGTAGAAGGAGTTAAGTCAACCGATGTTTTAGCTGCAGATCCAAATCTTGCCAATGGTACGCTATTTAATCGTGGTGAACAAGGAAGATTTGAATGGGCTCAACCTCGTAATAAAGCAACTTTGGGATTAACTTATAGAGTAGGTAAGTGGACATTAATGAGTCGTGTTAGCAATTTTGGAGAAATCAGAACATTGGATGTTGCAAATCCTGCATTAGATGAAAAATTTACTCCTAAATCAATTGTAGATGCATCTTTGTCATATCGTCCAATTTACTGGATGAATATCACAATGGGTGCAAATAATATTGGAGATACTTATCCTGATAGAATTCAAAACTTTGCAAATACTTCAGATAATCGATTGATATATAGCAGAGCTGCAACACAGTTTGGATTTAATGGAGGTTATTGGTATACAAATTTGGCATTTGATTTAACAAATATAAAATCTGCACCTAAGGCAAAACCAGTTCCTGTAGCACCTGTTGTAGTAGTGCCAAAACCTATTGACACTGACAGCGATGGAGTTGCTGATAAAGATGATTTATGCCCAACAGTAGCTGGTCCTAAGTCTCTTGGAGGTTGCCCTGATACTGATGGTGATGGGGTGGCTGATAAAGATGACAAATGTCCTACGGTTGCAGGTATCAAAATATTCAATGGTTGTCCTGATACCGATGGTGATGGAATTGAAGATGCAAAAGATAAATGTCCTACACAGCCTGGAACTAACAAATACCAGGGTTGTCCAATACCCGATACTGATGGAGATGGTTTGAATGATGATTATGATAAATGTCCCACTACTCCAGGAATAATTGCTAACAATGGTTGCCCTGAAGAAACTAAAAAAGTTGAAGAACAGAAAAAAATTGACCTAAGTGCAAAAACAATTTTATTCCAAATTGGAAGTGCAACATTAAAACCAAGTTCTTACCAGTCATTAGATGCTGTTGCTAAAACTTTATCAGACGATACTCAAGTTGGTTTAGAAATTGAAGGGCATTCCGATGATTTAGGAAATGCAAATTTCAATACTAAACTATCACAAAAGAGAGCTGATGCAGTAATGAAATATTTTGAGAAAAAAGGGATTGCTACAACAAGAATGACTGCTACAGGTTTTGGAAGTACACAGCCAGTTGCTGAAAATACTACTGCTGATGGCAGAACAAAAAATAGAAGAGTAGTTTTAAAACTAAAATAATCGGGTATACAATTTATCTATAATAGAGAGGATATTATTAATATCCTCTCTATTTTTTTTTGATCTAAAAAAATTTTCAAATAAACGACTTGAAAAATTCAAATTTTATAGAT
>CANGTN010000107.1 GCA_947456805.1 Chitinophagaceae bacterium
ATTTTTGATCCCATTCTAATTGTTGTGGAGGATTCCCTTTAATGTCTAAGAAATAAAAAATTCCTCCGTATTCCTTATCCCATGCATATTCCAAAGTATGCAACATAATGTCACAAGCTTTTTGAATTAATGTTTCGTCATTATTTCGTTTAGCTAAATCCATAATAAACCACATCGCTTCAATAGCATGACCGGGATTGAGAATACGACCTTCAAAACTGTCGCAAAAACTTCCATCTTCATATACATTTTCAAGAATTAATCCGGAAGGTTTGTGATAAAAAACATTCATCACTTCATCTATTACCTTTGGAATAAAACTATCTACTCTTTCTTTTCCAATGATATGTTCCAATTCTAAAGAAAGATTACATAAAATCATTGGCAGCGAAAAGTTTTTGAGCGGTCTTGTTCCTGGAACTGCTTTACTATAAATTCCTTTCCAATTGTTCTGACGTTTAATAATATTCTCAAAAGTTTCTAATGCAATATTTTTATATGTTTCATTAGGACTTACTTTATCCAATGCAGCAAAAGCCATAGTTGCAAAACAATCACTGAATATATTATAAGGTTGAACCAATGGTTTACCTTCTGCTGTTAAAGAAAAATACCAATTCCCGTTTTCATCTCTGCCAAATTTTTGCATAAAATCGGCACCATGTTTCGCCATTTCCAACCAAGCCTGTTTTTGTTCAACATGATGGTACATGTAACTAAAACACCAAACCTCTCTTCCCTGTAGCCACATAAATTTATCAGTATCAAATACTTTTCCCTTTCTATCCAAACAGGTAAAATAGCCTCCATTAATTTCATCTTTACTATTTTCTAACCAAAAGGGTAAAATATTATTCAGCAATTCATTCTTATATTGCTGTGCATGTTTATGTATCGGATACATTTTTTTATTGGTGATATTCATATCAGGTGTTGAAAATTCTATCATTGTAAATATTGTATCTTAAAAAATTTTAAAATTGATTTTTTTCAAAGTTAAAGAACTTTTTAAAAATAATTATTTTCTTTTTCATAGTTTTCTAAATATTTTTAAATGGACAAAAAAACAAGTTATTGTTAATATCTTAGCAACATGAAGAGAATAAAGAAACTGATTGAAGTTTTTTCCGCAGATTCAATAAGCGGCGGTGTTGCTTATAAAAATAAGGAACTAAAAAAAGCGATTATTAAACAAATTGAAGTTACCGGCGACTTAACAATTGCAGATTTAAACAAAGACCTTGCAATTAGTACTCCAAAAATTACAAGTTTGGTTAATGAATTAATTGAAGAAGGGTTATTAAAAGATGAAGGTAAAATTGATTCTACAGGTGGCAGACGTGCTAATATTTATGGTTTGGTAAGTGATGCTGCATACTTCATTGGAGTTGACGTAAAGCGATACGCAATAAACATAGGTTTATTAGATTTCAAAAAACACTTGGTAAAAACAAAGCAGCAAATTCCTTACGAATTACAAAATACTCCTGAGTCTTTAAATGCATTAATAAATTGCATTAAAGAATTTGTGAAAGAACAAAAATTACCTAAAGAAAAAATACTAAGCATCGGAATTAACTTATCAGGCAGGGTTAATACGATAACAGGTTACAGTTATAGTTTTTTTCATTTTCAGGAAGAACCTCTTAGTGAAATAATAGAAAAGGCACTTGGCATCAGAACTTTTATTGAGAATGATTCCAGAGCAATGGCTTTCGGAGAATTTTGCTCGGGAGTGGTTTCCAACGAAAAAAATGTATTGTTTGTAAATCTTGATTATGGAATCGGATTGGGAATATTAGTAGACGGAAAGGTGTATTATGGTAAATCGGGATTTAGTGGTGAGTTTGGACACATCCCACTTTTTAATAACGAAATTATTTGCCAGTGTGGTAAAAAAGGCTGTTTGGAAACTGAAGTATCGGGTGTTGCATTAATGAGGATGTTTAAAGAAAAAATCATGAATGGCTCATCCTCCTTAGCCATGAAAAAAGGAAAAAAAATTGACCAGATAAAACTAGAAGATTTAGTAGAAGCTGCACAAAATGAAGACATGCTAGCAATAGAATTAATTACTGAATTCAGTGAAAAATTAGGAAGAGCTTTAGCAGTTGTGATAAATTTACTAAACCCTGAATTAATAATACTTGGAGGAACTATTGCAAAAACAGGAGATTATTTGAGGCTGCCTACAAGAAGTTCTTTAAATAAATATTCGCTCAGTTTAGTTAATAGTGATACACAATTTAAAGTTTCAAAACTAGGCGATAATGCAGGCGTATTGGGTGGTTGCTTGATTGCAAGGAATAAAATATTCAATTAATTAAATTCAAACAAATGAAATATGTATCATTTTTTTTGGGTATTGTAATTTCAATAAATTGTTTCAGCCAAAATAAATATCAAAGTAAAAATCAATTAGAGTTGATTCACTTTGATAATAAAGAAGCGTATAAAAGTTTCTCCCTCAGTGAAACTAATATTATGAATGGCGTTATAAAAAAAGCAAATAGTGTAGCATTGATTGTATCAAAACCATTTGCAATAAAAATAGAAGACATTCAGCCATTTTTATCTTTCTCTTGCGGATGGAATGAAGATAAAAATGCAAAAGACAAAAAGAACTCATCAATCGAAATCCGTTTTTCTAATGATGGTATTAATTGGGGAAAATGGCAAGAATTAAATGAAGATGAACATAGTTCAAATACTAAATTTCAATTAGTATCTCAACTCGTTTATGCAGAAAAAGAAACTCGTTTTTATCAATTGAGAATTCAAACAAATCTGATGTTGAAAGGCTGCATCATTAAAGATTTATTTTTAAACTTTTTCAGTCCGGGAAATGTTCCTTCAAAACCAAATATAAAAGAGGAACAAACTCAAACAGCAAGCAGAACTACTGCATGTCCATGTGATCAACCTACATTTATTAATAGAACAGGTTGGGGCTGCACTCAAGGAGCTATTTCTTATTCTTATACTACTGTTACTCATTTGATTATTCATCATTCTGCCGGTTCAAATACATCAAGTAATTGGCCGGCTGTTGTATTGAGCATTTGGAATTCACATGTTAACACAAATGGATGGGCAGACATTGGGTACAACTGGTTAATAGACCCAAACGGACAATTATACGAAGGACGTGGGGGCGGCAACAATGTAGTTGGTGCTCATTTTTGTGGGTTTAATACAGGCACAATGGGTACTTGTATGCTTGGCACCTATACTAGCCAAAATATTACTGATACAGCAAGAAAAAAGCTGATACAAATTCTAGCCTGGAAATCTTGCAATTCTTCTATTAATCCTATTGGGACAGCATTTCATGCAACTTCTAATTTAACATTGAACAGAATATCAGGACACAGAGATGGCTGTGCAACAGATTGTCCGGGTAATTTTTTGTATCAAAATTTACCAGCCCTAAGAACGGATGTTAATACCTATATCAATAGTGTTTGTAATGCAACAACTATTGCAGATATTCAAGGCTTAGAAGATTTAATTATTTCTCCCAATCCAACGAAAGGATTTTTTACGATAAATATTCGATTAAACTCTAGCAAACTAATGAAATACAGCATTCTAAACTCTGATGGAAAAATTTTATACACTTCCGGTTCAAAACAAATAGGGTCTGTATTTACTGAGCAAAATAATATTTTAGATAAATATCCTGCTGGTAATTATGTACTAAAAATAATGTTGGATAATCAATCTCTTGTCAGACAAATTATGAAGCAATAAGCATCAAGTATTTATAAAAGTAATTGTTTGAAACAAAAGAGGAGACAAATAATGTCTCCTCTTTTTAGAACTAATATATTAAAGTTAATTTTTTATCAGTTGTATTGGAGAATCTGTTAATTTACTATCATTATCTTTTATAGTAATAAAAAGAATTCCATTTGGCAGTTGATTAACAGGGAATGAAAAATTATTTTCTCCTGCATTGATGTTTTGTCTTCTTGTTAAAAGTAAAGCTCCTGAAGCATTGGTTATATTGATTTGTATGTTTCTGTTAACAGAACTCTTAACATTAAATACCGCATTATCACGTACAGGATTTCCTAAAACATTTACTACAAAAGAACTATTAAAAGGATTATTGATTACTTCAATATTAGAGATAGATGTTTTACCATCTTTATCCATTTGTTTCAAACGATAGTAATTATTTCCAGCACTCAATTTTATATCTTCAAAACTATAATCAATCGTGCTTGTGCTATTGCCATTTAAAGCTTTAGATGCTATTTTACCAATAGAAGAGAAATCTTTGCCATTGATTGATTTCTCAATTTCAAAACCACTATTATTTAATTCTGAAGTTGTTGTCCAGTTTAATTGGACTTTTTTGTTGCGTAATGCTGCAGAGAAATTAGTGATTGATACTGGTAATGCAAATTGAGTTGTATATGCAGCCAAGCCATTGTTGGTAATCATTGAATAAATTGTATATGTACCATCAGAGTTAATTTTAAAAGCAATATCACCGGTTCCATTTGCATTAGTATTTAAAGTTGAGCTTAAGTTAACAACTGAGTAATTCGAGTAAATAAATGCAGGTGGGTTACCAGTACCTCCTGTTTCTGATGTAACATCAGTTACCCTAGTTTCAACTCCATTACCTGGAGCATTAGACGAATTACAAACAATAAATTTTTTAGTGCCTGCTTCAATATATTGAACCATAGCAAATGCATTAGCTACCTGACCATTCCCCGTACCGTCAGTTGTAGTTGCCAAAACAGTACCCGTACTAGAAATTCTTCTAGCTGGATTTCCAGAACCTTTAATCCAAATATCACTTCCTGTTCCAGTAGAAACTGGCGAAATAGCTTTCGATGCTGCATTTGCTGTTATGCCTGTAATAGTGTTGGTATTTGAAAAGTTAGTGCCATTATTTGTTGTACAAACATAAATTTTAGTATTCGATGAACCGCTAAAATATAAAACCGTATTTGAGCCGGAACCCGAAAGTCCAAAAGAATCTCCCGTTCTTTCACCTACTGCTAAACTAATTGCAATTGTTGGTGCAGCTGCTTCATTTGCCCAAGTATATACAATTACATTACCTGAACCAGTAGCAAGGTTGCTGGCAAAAATTTGCCCTGTAGAAGTTACCCTGATTTTCATAAACTTAAAACCCTCTCCACCAATACCAGAAGTAGTAGTGCTTGCTAAAACCCCAGTACTATCTCCAGTTGCAGCGTCTACAATAACTATTCTATCATTTACATTTGATACATAAATCTTGTTAGTTACGGGATTGTATGCAACAGCTCTGTTGTTACCCGAGGTGGTAGAAAACCAAGTTGTAGAATATCCGAATGCTCCGGGTAATTTCTGCCAAGTAGAAGATAATTGGGCATTTAGTGCACTAATTGTACACAACAATAGCAATAAAGTGTAAAGTTTTTTCATAAAGCAAATTTTAAATTTAATGTGAAAATAAAATATTTTATTAAGTACGCAAACTTTTTTTTATTATTTATAATGATACTTTTAGATGTTTTTTTGGATACAAAATTGCCAATACTATTTTAATTCAAAAAATTACCCCATTCGATTTATAATACAATAATTGGTTGTTGTTGGGTCAATCCATCACTAGTAATCAACTTTAAAAAATAATTTCCTTTATTTAAATAAGAATTTATTTGTATCGATGAATTTAGATTATCTAATTTGCCTTGTTGGATAATTCTTCCAACTGCATCAAAAATGACAAAAGTTGTTTTATCAGGAATTAAATTATTCCGCTTAATATTTATCGTTGCA
>CANGTN010000108.1 GCA_947456805.1 Chitinophagaceae bacterium
ATTTCAACATTGGTATCACTTTCTAGTTTTTTAAGGGATTGAGTCATACCTATTGCATAATTTTTGTTTTTAGCTCTATTGATACTTTGTTTGGCCCAACGAACGTTTAAAGTTTCGTATTCTAAATAATAGAATTTATTAGTATCCTGTGTATCTATAAGTTTAATAGTTTGTATTGCCGGAGTGTTATAAATAAAAGAGGAAAATATTTTTCCAACAATTTCTTTTTTTACTAATTTTTTAGAAGAAATTTTATTTGATTTTATATTCACTGCAAATGAAAAATGCACGAATATTAACAATAGCAAGGATAATATTAATTTAATCATAGCAGAAAGTTTATACAATTTTACAAGCGATTAAATTTTTCTACAAGCGTTACGTGTTAATATTTTGTAAAATACAAATTGTTATGAAATCGGGTGTTTAAGTTGCTCTTCAAAGTCATTCCATATTTCCTTTACAATCTCAGCGGCAGGTTTGATGCTATGAATCATGCTGCTTACTTGTCCTATTTCCAATTCGCCTTCTTCCATATCGCCTTCAAACATTCCTTTTTTTGCACGGGCTCTGCCTAAAATTGTTTGTAATTCACTTGCAGTTGCACCTTCTGCTTCTGCCGTTTGAATAGCAGTGGCAAATTTATTTTTCAGCAATCTTACGGGTACTATTTTTTTTATACTTAGCATCGTATCACCTTCAGCTGCATGCAAAATAGCTTCCTTAAAATTTTGATGTGAAGACGCTTCGGGTGTGCATACAAATCTGCTGCCAATTTGTACTGCATCGGCTCCAAGTACCATTGCAGCAAGCATTTGACGACCTGTTGCAATTCCTCCTGCTGCAATTACGGGTATATGCACTGCATTTTTAATCAATGGAATTAATACCATACTGGTGGTTTCTTCTTTTCCGTTATGCCCACCGGCTTCAAAGCCTTCGGCTACAACTGCATCGCAGCCTGCTTCTTGGGCTTTGAGTGCAAACTTGCTGCTGCTTACTACATGTGCAACTGTTATTCCATTTTCTTTAAAAGTTGAAGTCCATGCTTTTGGATTGCCCGCACTTGTAAAAACAATGGGAACTTTTTCTTCAAGAATTATATTTATGAGTTCATTGATATCCGAATAAAGCAATGGAATATTTACTGCAAATGGTTTGTTGGTTGCAGCTTTGCATTTTTGAATATGTTCTTTTAATACATTGGGGTACATGCTGCCTGCACCAATAATACCCAAGCCGCCTGCATTGCTTACAGCACTTGCCAATCTCCAACCGCTTGCCCATACCATTCCACCTTGAATAATGGGATATTTAATTTTGAAAAGTTCTGTAATTCGGTTGTTGTTAGTGAGTGGTTGATTGCTCATGAAATGAAGTTATTACGTACAGACTATAAATGATAAAATAAGTTTTGCTGTTATTTTATTTCATAAAAAATAGAATACATCAATTATCCAAAATCTATTTCTGTATTATCTCCAATATTTAAACTTCTGCTCAATCCTTTCACAGAAGCATCGCTACCAATAAGAGAGTTGTCCAAAACTACTTCATCCAAATTGGTGAAGCTTCCTATAATACTGTCTCTGATAATAGATTGTTGTATTGTTGTATTTGCACCAATAGCAACATGCGGTCCAATAATACTATTGCTGATAGCACATCCTGCGGCAATACTTACCGGGGGAATAATGATGGTATCTTTAAAATCATGAAAGTCATTTACATTACCGCCAAACTTTTTTAATAATGTAGCATTACTTTCCAGTAAACTTTCTTTTTTACCGCAGTCAAACCAGCTTTTTACTTTGAAGCTTTGAAACTTAGCACCTCTTTTAATCATGCAATCTAAAGCATCTGTTAAGTTGTATTCACCCTGAGTGGTAATATTTTCCTGATAAATATGTTGCAGGCATTCGTATAAAAAATTGGATTCTTTTATTTTATATAATCCTACTAAAGCCAAGTTGCTTTTTGGAATTGCCGGCTTCTCTACCACATTTTCTATAAAGCCTTCTTCATCTATAGTTGCAACACCAAAATTTCTAGGATCATCTACTTTTTTTACACCAAGCATGCTGTACGGACTTTGCAAAACTTCCTGAATATCGTATTCGCAAATAGTATCACCCAACACTACAAAAACTTCATCATCACCTACAATATTTTTGGTAAGCTCTATGGCATGTCCGGTGCCTTGTCTTTCATTTTGATAAACAAAATGTGTTGTTAAACTGGAATAGGTTTGTTGTACATAATCCTGGATTTTTTCGCCTAAATGCCCTACAATAAAAATAAATTCTTGAATGCCTGCATCGTGTAATTGATCTACAATGAAACTTAAAATTGTCTTACCGGCAATTGGAATTAAAGCCTTGGGTTGTGTATAGGTATGTGGCCTAAGTTTTGTACCGGCACCTGCCACAGGAATAATTGCTTTCATGCTTATTTACTTTTTCCCGACAAAATCTTTCTCACTATTGTTCCTCGCTTGCATTTATGCTTATCAATCGGGAGTGTGAAAATAGGAAAATCTTATTGCATGGCAAATGATGATCCAAACAGGCTATAAAAAATAGATGAATAGATGAAATATTTTGATTTTTCAAATTGGTTAGTACTTTAATACTAATCAGTAATGTAGAATTAAAAATGAATTGCTGTGTTTTTATATAACTATCTTCAAAACAAATTCAATAAATCATTGGTTTCAAAGATGTATCGGTTAATTTTGCTGTTTACGATGTTTGCTTCCTAAGATATTTTTATTAAAACCAAATTGAAAATTTAACATCATGCAAAGGGACACACAGATTTTTGACTTGATACATTCAGAATTAAACAGACAAAGACGTGGTATTGAATTGATTGCTTCAGAAAACTTTACCAGTTTGCAAGTGATTCAAGCAACAGGAAGTGTACTAACCAATAAATATGCAGAAGGATATCCCGGTCGCAGGTATTATGGAGGCTGTGAAATTGTAGATCAAACTGAACAATTGGCAATTGACAGACTCAAACAAGTTTTTGGAATTGAATATGCGAATGTACAACCACATAGTGGCGCACAAGCCAATGCAGCACTCATGTTGGCGATTTTACAACCCGGCGATGATATACTGGGCTTGGATTTAAGTATGGGTGGTCACTTAACCCATGGAGCTGCCGTTAACTTTAGTGGTAAATTGTACAACCCACATTTTTACGGAGTAACACAAGATGGAATTATTGATTATGAAACATTAGAATCGAAGGCAAGAACAGTAAAGCCTAAACTAATTATATGTGGTGCAAGTGCTTACAGCAGAGATATTGATTATGCCCGCATCAGAAAAGTTGCAGATGAAATTGGAGCATTTGTTTGGGCAGATATAGCACATCCTGCGGGATTGATTGCAAAGGGTTTGTTGTCTTCTCCTTTTAATCATTGTCATTTTGTTACCAGTACAACACACAAAACTTTACGTGGACCTCGTGGTGGAGTAATTATGATGGGTAAAGATTTTGAAAACCCATTTGGTTTGAAAGATGTAAAAGGCAATATTCGGATGATGAGTAATTTGTTGGACATGGCTGTATTCCCTGGTACACAAGGCGGTCCGTTGGAACACGTGATTGCTGCAAAAGCAGTTGCTTTCGGAGAAATATTAACTGATGAATTTACAGTTTATGCAAAACAGGTTCAGCGTAATGCACAAGCAATGGCGAAAAGCTTTGTAGATAAGGGTTACAACATTATCAGTGGTGGTACAGATAATCATTTGATGCTACTGGATTTAAGGAACAAGAACATTAGTGGTAAAAAAGCAGAATTAGTACTGGGACATGCAGATATCACTGCCAATAAAAATATGGTTCCGTTTGATGATAAAAGTGCATTTGTAACAAGTGGTATTCGTTTTGGTGTGGCTGCAATCACAACAAGAGGCATGAAAGAAGAGCATATGAACTTTGTAGTAAACGCAATAGATACAGTGTTAATGAATGCTGATGACGAAGCTATTTTGGCAAAAACAAAAACACAAGTAAATGAATTTATGGAGCAATTTGTTTTATATCCTGAATTGGGGTAAGTGGTTTTTCATTCATCACTTTAATTGACAACAAATTAAATTTACAAACTCGATTCAAAATGATACAACGCATACAAACATTATGGTTGCTGCTTGCAAGCATTTGTAGTTTCCTTACATTGAATACAAGTATTTCTTTTTACAGCGGGAATAAATTGGTAGAGAACCTAAACAAGTTTGTACCATTAACGGCAAGAGAAAATATATTTCTTTTGATAATAACAGTTTCGGTGGCGGTAGCATCTCTGATTTTAATTTTTTTATTTAAAGATCGAAAGATGCAATTTAAAATTACATTGGCTGCTTTTGCTTTTTCTGTCATTAATATTATTCTCTATTTTTTACAAATGAAACTTTACATAGAAGGAAACATTAGTTTAACCTCTCTAATACATTTTGCAATACCACTTTTTTTATTATTGGCCGCAAGGTCAATTTGGAAAGATGATCAATTGGTGAAAAGTATAGACAGGCTTCGTTAATATTTTTTAATTAATTAAATATCAATCAACAATGGAACAACAACAAAACAATCAATTGAACATAGAAATTAGTGAAGAAGTTGCAGAAGGTAGCTATGCCAATCTTGCCATTATTACACATAGTCATGCAGAATTTGTAATAGACTTTGTAAATGTGATGCCAGGTACACCCAAGAGTAAAGTGAAAAGTAGAATCATTTTTACGCCAATGCATGCCAAACGTTTTATGAAAGCAATGGCAGAAAATATAGAACGCTATGAAGCTGCACACGGAACTGTTCAGGATTTAGAACAGGTTGAAATACCTTTGAACTTTGGTGGCCCAACGGCGCAGGCGTAATCGTTTTATTACCAATGAATATATAAATAATTATAAAATAAATTTGTTGTTTCCGACGTTTTTTTAGGCAACTTCTATTTTAATGTTTACTTTCACATCGAGTATTTTAAATCAAACGCCCCCTGCAATGAGAAATTTTACTTTTGCATCTCTATTATTCTGTATTTTATTAAATGATTCAAAGGCACAGGGGCCTATATTAATGTCAGGTGTTTTAAATACGAGTGGGGGCAGTGAAATAATATCTGATAATTTTACTTTTGATTGGAATTTTGGAGAATCTGAAAGTACGGTAACCTACTTTATAAATAACCCTTTTCCCAACAGTACATTTGGTTCAAACTGGAATTTAACCAGTGGTTTTCTTCAACCATCAGATAGAGGAAAAATTATTTATATCTATCCTGTCCTACCTTGGGCAAAAGATGAAGTTACTATTTATCCCAACCCTACGCCAAACAAAATTTTCATCAAGTTTAAGTTGATTACTGCCGGAAACCTTGGTAAAATAAGTGTTCAACTGATAGGTAGAGATGGCAAAACTTTGGGTGAAAAACAATTCCAACAAGTTCTTGGAATCTCTACAGAGATGTGGGACTTATCTGCCTATCCGGGAGGCGTTTATTTCTTTAGGATAATCCTAAAAGCTCCTGAAGGTAACATCGTAAAATCAGGGTCATTCAAAATAATAAAAATTTAAATAAATAAGGCACATGAAGAAAATTTCATTACTATTTTTTGTACTTGCTA
>CANGTN010000109.1 GCA_947456805.1 Chitinophagaceae bacterium
CTCTACCAACTGTAATTGGCAAAACAACTCCAGGAAATAAAACTGTATTTCTTAATGGCAAAATTGGAATTTCAGATGGTATCACCATATTCTTATCTTGTTCACTATCATTTTCCGTAATAGGCACCATTGGCATAAAATCAGATTCATCATCCTGCAAGAAAAAACTTCGCTTATTATTATTCATAATTTTATTATTAATCCCAATACACTAAAAAATTTTAGGGGAGTTGCAAAATAAGTCAATATTAATGCCATTCAAAATATCTGCAATTAATTAGTACAAATTGGCATATTTACGTTTAGAAATAGGTCTTTTTAGGTTCAATTAATTTAAATTGATTGTAAAAACGCTGTATTTTGTCGTAAAAAAAACCCACTTTTCAGCAGGTTTTTTTATAAAAAATCTAATTAAAAAAATTATTTACAATATTTATCAAACTCGCTGATTAAATGTTGCGCGATCACTTGTGCAGGTCGTCCTTCAATTTGATGACGCTCAATCATACTCACCAAAACACCGTCTTTAAACAATGCAATTGCAGGTGAAGATGGGGGATAAGGCAATAAAAATTCACGAACTTTCTGAACTGCTTCAACATCAAATCCGGCAAAGCTTGTAGCCAAATGATCAGGCTTTTTCGTTGCATTGTGTACAGCCATCAAAACGCCTGGTCTACAAGTTCCGGCTGCACAACCACACACACTATTTAGAACGACTAAAGTTGTTCCTGATTGTTGTAACGCTGCAGTTACTTCACTTGCATTTTTCATGTCATTAAAACCGCTTTCCGTTAATTCTGCCTTCATTGGCAACACTATTTCTGCTGGATACATTGTATTTAAATTTAAGTGACAAAAATAAAGTAATTTATTTTGCCGCGCCATTAAAAAATAATAAACGTCTGTCAATTTTCGTCTATCGAAACTCAAATTAACCGGATATTGTATCTAATAAAAGTAATCATAAGATGAATTAAAATTTTAAAAGCAACTTCAATTCATTCATTTTTGCATTGGCAGTTTTATTACCTTGCACGCAACAAATTCATGCTTCAACTTCAATCCATAATACTTACTCAATTCAGAAATTATGTAACAATGCATTTTGCTTTTACAGAAAAAATTATAGGTATTTATGGATCTAATGGAACTGGCAAAACAAATTTGCTTGATGCCATTTATTATCTCTCTTTTACAAAAAGTTATTTTGCCCGAACAGATGCACAAAATGTACACCATGGATTATCGGGTTTAAGAATTGAAGGGCACTATCAAATGATGAATGAAGCAACAGAATTGACTTGCATTTTGAGAGAAAACAATAAAAAAGAATTTAGTATTAATGGTGAAGCCTATAAAAGATTCTCAGAACACATTGGCAATTATCCTTGTGTGATGATTGCACCCGATGATGTTGCATTAATATCGGGCAATAGTGAAGAACGCAGAAAGTTTATTGATACCATTCTTTCACAAATTGATACTAAATATTTAAAAACATTAATTGATTACACAAAATTGCTGCAACAGCGAAATAGTTTTTTGAAACAAGCAGCAGAAAAAGGCTTTTGTGATGATACGCTTCTTAATATTTTATCTGAACAATTATCTGAAAAAGGAGATTTTATTTTTCAGGAACGAAAAACATTTATAGAACATTTTATACCGCTCACCATTCAATACTATCAAACCATTTCGGGCAATCAAGATCATATTACTATGCATTATGAAAGCCAGTTACAACATGCTGAAATGAAGCAATTATTGACAGAGTCAAAAAATAAAGACCTTCAGATACAACGCACAAGTGTTGGTATTCACAAAGATGATTTGTTGTTTCAATTAAATGATGCCGTATTTAAAAACGAAGCATCGCAGGGACAAAGAAAAAGTTTGCTTTTTGCATTAAAAATGGCAGAGTGGCAAACATTGAAAAACAACAAAGGCTTTGCTCCCATTTTATTGTTAGATGATGTATTCGAAAAACTGGATGAAAAAAGAATGTTCAATTTGTTACATTGGGTTTGTAAAGAAGATGATGCACAAGTTTTTATTACAGATACCCACCAAAAAAGATTAGCCGATACTTTACAAACAATTGGTGTAAAGCATCAGCTAATTCATTTAGAAGACGAATAATATTTTTATTCAAACAAAGAAGCCTGATTGGTTGGTTCTTCTTTAGGAAGTTCTTCCCAGTTCATTTCTACTGTTTTACTAAAGTCCATCAGCTTTGCCCCTATTGCTTTCCAGCCCATTACTTCAACCATTTTAGCAATTTTAAATTTCGCTTTTCTTACACTCGTTCCTCTTCCCGTTTGTACAGATAAAATGGGTTCTTCCATTGTTGTTACTGCTTCAAGCAAATTGCCCTCTCCTTCTTTGATAAACAAGAATTTAGATTTCAATGTTGACGTTTCAATCTTAAATCGTTTTACATTGTATTGTTGTTTGTCATTATCCAAATAAATAGCCGTAATTATTTTTTCTGGTTTGTACTTTTCTATTAATAACACTTTTTCACCATCAAATCTTTGATTTAATTCTAGATCGGTTAGTTCATAATGCCCATCATTGTAAATCACCAATAATTTATCGTCTTCAAACATACCCAAGTATTCCCCTTTTTCTTCTCGGTTCAATCTCCCGTATACTGCATCAAACCAAAGTTTTACGCCACTCAAAGTACTTTTACCTGCCTCTTTCAACTTCACTGTTTTAACCGGATATTTGGTCGCAATATTTCCCTGACTGCTTCTACCTTTTATTTCTAACTCTTCAAAATAAAAATCCAGTTCTTTATTTCTTGCCGTACAATTTGGACTCAAAGCAATTTTCACTACTTCCGCTTCTCCATTGGCATTACTTGTAAAATAATGAACCTTGCTCTTATCACTGCCTTTGGTTAAATCATAATCCTTATCTCTTGTAACACCTGTTACATTAAAGCGTTTGGCATAACTCACCCCCGAAGCACCATCTAAGTAAATCATATTATAAGTAGTGCGTTCATCGCTTTTCTTAAAAATAGAAATATGTAAAATATCTTTTCCAATGAAAACTTTATCGCCAACTTTCACCACTTTCATCATCCCTCTTTTGGTAAATACGATGATGTCATCCAAATCGCTGCACTCAAATAAAAATTCATCTTTCTTCAGGCTTGTACCAATGAAACCCTCTTCCCTGTTGGCATACAGCTTAGTATTGGCAATCGTAATCTGCTGAACTTTAATGGTATCAAATAATTTAATTTCCGTTTTACGTTCTTTGCCTTTGCCATATTTTTTCAATAAATTTTCGAAATAAGCAACTGCAAAATCATTCAAATGTTCAAGGTCAAAATTTACCTGATTAATGTCGGCTTCAATGTTTTTAATTTGTTCATTCAAATCATCAATATCGAGTTTATAAATTCTTCTTACCGGTTTCTCAGTCAGTTTTAAAATATCTTCTCGTGTAATATGTTTTCGTTTCAGTTTTTTAATAAACGGCTGAAATGCTTTATCTATCGCCTCTAGCACCTTTTCCCAGGTTTCGTATTTCTGTTCTAATTCCTTATAAATTTTCTCTTCAAAGAATATTTTTTCTAAGGATGTGTAATGCCATTTGTCTTCTAATTCAGATAGTTTTATTTCAAGCTCACGTCTCAATAAATTCTTAGTTCTGTCAACCGAAATTTTCAACAACTCCTGTACACCAACAAATTTGGGTTTATTGTCTTCGATAATACAAGCGTTTGGACTAATACTCACTTCACAATCTGTAAAAGCATACAAGGCATCAATCGTAATGTCACTTGAAATTCCGGGAGTTAAATCAATTTGTATCTCTACATTTTTGCCCGTAAACTCCGTCATCTTTTTAATCTTGATTTTACCTGCTTCATTGGCTTTTCCTATGCTTTCACAAAGCTGCGAAACAGTAACACCAAAAGGCACATCACGTATAATCAAACTTTTTTTATCAAGCTCTTCAATAATACAGCGCACCTTCACTTTACCACCTCTTTTTCCTTCGTTGTAATTAGTAACATCTACCATGCCCCCTGTTTGAAAATCAGGATACAATTCAAATTTTCTGCCTTTCAAATATTTTATGGCAGCCTCAATTACTTCACAAAAATTGTGTGGCAAAATCTTTGTAGATAATCCCACAGCAATACCTTCAGCGCCTTGAGCCAACAACAAAGGAAATTTCATTGGTAATGTAATCGGCTCATTTTTTCTGCCATCATAACTCAATTGCCAATCGGTTGTTTTTGCATTGAAAGCAACATCTAAAGCAAATTTGCTTAGCCTTGCTTCAATGTAACGTGGTGCAGCTGCATCATCACCCGTTCTAATATCGCCCCAGTTACCTTGTGTATCAATCAACAGATCTTTCTGACCCATATTTACCAATGCATCACCAATACTTGCATCTCCATGCGGATGGTATTGCATCGCTTGTCCAATGATGTTTGCCACTTTATTAAAACGGCCATCATCCATTTCTTTCATGGCGTGCAAAATGCGGCGCTGTACGGGTTTCAGCCCATCTTCAATTGCCGGAACGGCTCTTTCTAAAATTACATAAGACGCATACTCAAGGAACCAATTTTTATATTGTCCCTGAACGCCATTTTCATTTTCGTATGCCCTGTTTTCTACTTTTTCTTTTGCCACTATTATATCATTATTTTGTTACCAACTGTTGATTCTTTGTTCATCGTTTTCGGCGTCGCACACTGCAACGTTTAGCACTTTACTGAACTTTTTTTATTACTAATACATCAATTATTTACCCATTACTTTCATACAATTCCAATGGTTGACTATTAGGATCATTAAAAAACAAGAACTTTTTTCCTGTGAATTCATCTACCCGGACTTCCTGCACATCTACTGATTTTTCTTTCAAATACAAATAAGCTGCTTCTACGTCAGCAACTGCAAAAGCTAAGTGCCGCATGCCTTTCGCTTCGGGTAAAGTTGCTCTTTCTCTGTATTCGGGAAAGGAAAACAATTCAATTTGATACACACCATTCACACTTAAATCCAATTTATACGATTGTCTATCTGCTCGGTACACTTCTGCTATTATTTCAAATCCCAATACTTCTGTGTAAAAGCGTTTACTCAATTCATAATTATCTGTAAGTAAGGCAACATGATGTATATTTTCTATTTTAAGCATACTTAAAAATCAAATTAATTATTTTCTACTTCACTATTATTTGATGCAAATCTGATGGTCAG
>CANGTN010000110.1 GCA_947456805.1 Chitinophagaceae bacterium
AAACTCCCTAAACTTTTCAACTTCTTGAACCTATAAAATAAATGAAAATGCAATTCAATAAAACACAAATCATAACGCTAAGCCTATTGGTTTTAGTTTTAGTATTCCCGGCTATAAGCCACGCCCAGCCTGGTTTTGATGACACGGTAAATGATGTACCGGTAGATGGAGGCTTGAGCTTATTGGTAGCCGCAGGCGTAGGCTATGGAGCAAAGAAGTTGCGGAAGAAGAATTGATTTGTAGGGGTTAAGTATTAGGTTTTAAGTATTAAGTAATAGGTGTTAGATTGAACTTCTCAAAATCAAACTACATTACTTAAGTTGATTTAAAATCTACTAAAAAAAATCATACAAAAGCAGCCTAATTGTTAGGCTGCTTTTGTATTTTAATCAATAAAATAGGTTATAAACCATTGTTTTTTGCAAGTCTAAAAATCAAAATTGAATAGTTCATCAATTGTAAAATTTTCTTGTACTCCGGTTTGTAAATTCTTAAGTTTGATTGTATTGGTATTCAATTCTTCAGTACCAATAATAACAGCGTAAGTAATATCTTTCTTTTCAGCGTATTTAAATTGCTTATCAAATTTCGCTTGCTCGGGATATATCTCACATCGAATATGCTTTGCTCTTAATTGTTGCATGATTCCAAAAGCCATTTTACTTTCCGATTCACCTAAATTAAAAAATAAAACTTGGGTGCTTTTTGCTACGTTATCCGGAAACAATTTAAGTTCTTCCATTACATCGTAAATCCTGTCAACACCAAATGAAATACCTACTCCGGCTATATTTGGTACGCCGAACGTGCCTGTTAAATCATCATATCTTCCACCACCGCCAATGCTACCCATTTCGGCATCTTTTGCTTTTACTTCAAAGATGATTCCTGTATAGTAATTCAATCCACGGGCAAGGGTGAAGTCGGCAACAATTTCACTTGTTGCGCCAAAAATTTCTCTAGGATAATTGATTACAAATTCTATTTCTTCAATTCCCTTTTTGCCTGTTGCATTATCGCCTATCAAATTTTTTAATGCAATCATTTTTTCTTCATTAGTACCATCTATCAACAAATATTTTTCTATCGTATTTATTTGATTTTCCTTTAGACCTCGTTCTGCCAATTCTTCTTTTACTTTTTCCAAACCAATCTTATCCAGCTTATCAATAGCAATAGTAATGTCTATCATTTTATCAGTACCACCGATAATTTCAGCCAATGCAGCCAACACTTTTCTGCTGTTGATTTTAATAGCAACAGCTATTCCAAGGGTTGAAAAAACAGTTGCATAAATATTAGCCAGTTCTACTTCATTTATCAAACTATAACTACCAACAATATCTGCATCGCATTGACAGAATTCTCTGTAACGCCCACGCTGTGGCCTATCTGCACGCCAAACAGGTTGTATTTGATAGCGTTTAAATGGCATGGTAAGTTGACCATGATTCATCGCTACATATCTTGCAAAGGGGATAGTTAAATCATAACGCAAGGCACGTTCTGTAATACCTTTTGTATTTTTTCCTACTAATATTTTTTCAAATTCTTCTTTTGTTGATTCTTGTTTTGCAACATTGTCTAATCCGTTGTTCAATATTTTAAAAATCAGTTTATCGCCTTCATCACCATACTTTCCCATTAAGGTATCAAGGTTTTCCATTGCAGGTGTTTCAATAGGTTGAAATCCATACAATTCAAACACAGAGCGGATTGTATTAAAAATATAATTTCGTTTGCCAACAACATTGGCATTAAAATCTCTTGTTCCTTGTGGTAAACTTGGTTTCATACAAACAAATATCAGATGATTTATTTATAATTTAATTCGAGGCGTATTTACGAATGATTTTATTGCAAGCTTGTTCAATCATTTGGTATACATTATGAAAATCATTTTCACTTCCTCCCCATGGATCGGGGACCTCTCTATCTTCTTGAGGATACAATTCATTCAACAACAAATTTACTTTTGTTGGATCCCATAAAATGCCGGCAATTCGCTGAACTTCAGTGTAATTACTTTTATCCATTACATAAATTTTATCAAACTTCAGAATGTCAACTTTTGTATAATGTCTGCAAACTTGTTGACTGATATCTACACCATAATGTAACGCAACTTTCTGAGATAATTCATGAGGGGCTTCTCCGGAATGATAGTTGGATGTACCTGCACTATCTACTTGCCAATTCAGTTTGTGTTGAAGGGCTTTGCTTTGTAGTATTCCCTCTGCTAATGGGCTTCTGCAAATATTCCCCAAACAAACCATTAATATTTTCATATTGGCAAATATAACTGAAACAAAGTTGCTCTTTTTTTAAAAATACAATGTGCAATTTTTTAATTCTTGCATCTTAGAGTCAAACCCTGCAGGTTTTATTTTTTCATACTTCAATATATACAATTATGCTACCCGAAAAAATTTTAAATTCTTTAGCAGCAGGCAAAGAATCAAGAGGATTTAGATCATGAGGTATTGCGTGTTGTAAATAAAATGCCGTATTGGAAACCAGGGATACAAAATGGATGCGCTGTTGCAGTTTATTATAAACTCCCAGTTACATTTGTTTATCAGGATTAATTTATTGCTTAAATTGCCCGTCCAATTCCAAATAATTGTTAAATGAATAATTCATCACGCGACAGACAACAAAAAAGTTATATTTTGATGCGCATGATTTATGACCTTACCATGTCGGTATTGTTTTTAGGAATGAGTATGCTGATGTTGTTTCCTAAATGGTTTAAATTATTGCAGTTCGAAGATATTGACCAATCCTTCAGATACCTGTTTGGTGGTATTTGTTTGTTGTACGGTGGGTTTAGATTGTATAGAGGATTAAAGAAAAATTATTAATGAAACAGTGTACTAATGTTATAGTGTTTTTTTTATTTTGTTTGGCTTCTTGTAACAACAATACAAATCAGGCTACACAGAGAGATACGCCCAAGAATGGAACAATTTTTATCAGTGTTGATGAAAGTTTTAAACCCGTAATTGAGCAGCAGATACGTATCTATCATTCTTCATTTCCAGATGCAAATATTATTGCAAGCTATAAGCCGGAAGTAGAGTGTTTTAAAGACTTACAGAAGGATAGCACCAGAATGATTATTGTAGCAAGAGGCTTGAATAAAAATGAAGAAGATTATTTTACTGCTCAATTATCTTACAAACCCGAAGATGATATTTTGGCTTATGATGCAGTTGCAATTATTTCAAACATTAACAGTAACGATAGTTTATTTACTATTCAGCGAATAAAAGATATTTTAGTAGGAAAAGAAGATATTACGGCTATCATGGATGGGAAAAATGCAACAAGCACCGTTCGTTATTTACAGGATTCTGTTTTGCGTGGAAGCGCATTTGGTAAAAATGTTGTAGCATCGAATGGTAGTGAAGCTGTAATTAATGCTGTTGCTGCAAACAAAAATGCGATTGGATTTGTTGGGTTAAGTTGGGTTGGAAATAATCAGGAACCAAAGCAACAGGAGCAATTAAAAAAAATAAAACTTGCGTTAGTTGAATGTGTAAAATGTACTGAACCGGGTTATTATGCCAAGCCAAGCCAAAGCACTATCACATTTTCACAGTATCCACTTGCTCGGCCTGTTTTTTTTGTGTTGAAAGAAAATGCAGTGAATTTGGGAACAGCATTTAAAAATTTTATGAGTTTAGAACGCGGACAGCTTATTTTTAGGCGCTCATTATTGGCTCCGGCAAAAATGGACTTTAAAAGAAGAGGCGGAAGAATAAAGGAATAATTAATTTTAATATTTTTTGATTATGCGAACAATTAAAAACAAAACAATGAAGCAAGCTGTTGGACTACTGATGACTGTAGTATTAACCGTGAATATCCTAAGTGCACAAAGTGTTACAGATGGTATTAAGTATTTGAATTATTTTAGAAATAAGAGTGCTCTACAAACCATTCAAAAGGCTTATGATGCCAATTCAAAAGATGTGAATACTATTTATTGGTATGGACAAGCATTATTGGCAAATGATAATATTAAGGGGGCAAAAGAAGCCTATCAAAAAGCATTAGAGGAAGACATCAATGATCCATGGATTTGGGTAGGTATGGGGCATGTAGAATTGATGGAGGGAGGTGATATCAATGCTGCCAAACAAAAATTTGAACAAGCAATCACTGCTACAACTGAAACAAAAGGAAAAAATAAAAACAAGCCCAACCCTGCTATTCTTAATGCAATAGGCAGAGCAAATGCTGATGGCGGCAGTAAAATTGGTGATCCCAATTATGCTATCGACAAATTAAAACAAGCAGGGGAATTGGATAAATTGACTGCAGAAATTTTTGTAAATATGGGTATTCTATATCAAAAGTTAGGAGGAGAAATGGGAGGCGAAGCTGTGAAAGCATATACAGAAGCTACATTACGTGATCCTAAAAATGCGGATGCTTTCTGGCATATTGGTAAAATTTATGCAAGCCAGGGAAACAAGGATATGCTTGAACAATATTATAATAATGCAATTGCTGCCGACCCTTTGTATCCAAACAGTTATTTGGGTTTGTTTGAGTATTATCAAAATAGGGACATCAGTAAGGCAAAAGAATACCTTGACAAATACATTCAGTATGCCGATAAAGATTGTAAAACTGATTTTTATTACGCCGACTATTTATTCAAAGCAGGTAAAAATCAAGAGTCTTTAGAAAAAGCAAAAGCAATGGAAGCAGGTGAGTGTAAAACCTTCCCTTTATTGCCAATTTTATTTGCTTACAATTACGACAGATTGGGTGATAGCATTCAGGCTAAAGCTGCAATAGAAAATTTCTTTGCAACTGCGCCTTTTGAAAAAATAGAATCTGCACATTATGAACTTGCAATAAAAGTAATGAGTAAATTTCCTGGCAATGAAATGAAGACTGCTGCTTATTTGCAAAAGGCAATTGATAATGACACTACTAAAGCAAATAAATTGGGTTATTTAAAGCAAGGAGCAGATATGTTTGGCAAGGCAAAAATTTTTACTGAACAATTAAAATGGTTGAAAAATTACAATGACCTAAAAGGCACATTAAGCGAAATAGATCATTACAGCATCACGAATGCAGCTTATGCTTCTAAAGATTATATAGGCACAATGCAATATGCTAAAAATTATATCGCTGCATTTCCTGATAAACCAAATGGATATGCATACAACACTCGTGCAGCAAAGGCTTTAGACACTACTACCAATCCGGGT
>CANGTN010000111.1 GCA_947456805.1 Chitinophagaceae bacterium
ACTGGTTTGATGCAACGGTGAACAATGGCGACAACTACTACCGTATTAAAGCAATAGAGAAAAACGGAACGGTGAAATACAGCAATGTAGTAAAAGTAAAAATTGGAGGCAAGAATGCAGAATTCACGGTATATCCAAACCCTGTGAAAGATGGCATCATCAATTTGCAAATGAGCAATGTAGAGAAGGGCGTGTACACTGTAAAAATCTTTAACAATGCGGGTCAGGAAGTAGCCAATAGAAGAATTATAAACAATGGTGGAAGTGCTACCGAAACCATCACATTGGATAAAGGCACTGCAAAGGGCAATTACAAAATGCAAATCACCAATGGAACAACATCGGTAATAAAATCAGTAATTGTAGAGTAAAAAAATAGTATAGCAGTTTAGGGAGTTTAAAAGCAAACTCCCTAAACTTTTCAACTTCTTGAACCTATAAAATAAATGAAAATGCAATTCAATAAAACACAAATCATTACGCTAAGCCTATTGGTTTTAGTTTTAGTATTCCCGGCTATAAGCCATGCCCAGCCTGGTTTTGATGACACGGTAAATGATGTTCCGGTAGATGGAGGCTTGAGCTTATTGGTAGCTGCAGGCGTAGGTTATGGAGCAAAGAAGTTGCGGAAGAAGAATTGATTTGTAGATGATAAGTTTAGGTATTAAGTGTCAAGTTAGGCCAATTGAAATAGGAGAATCATTATCACACTTAATTTCTAGATTTACTTCTGTGTAAATAAATAAATTAAAAGGCAGTCAGATAAAAGACTGCCTTTTTTGTTTTAAGAATAAAACAAAAAATTATCTTGGTAATACATTTGATACAATCTAGAATTTTTCAATTAAAAATGAATAAATCAAGAAAATTTGCCTAATTGTATAATAATTGAATAGTCTGCAAATATTTTAATACAGTTTTAATTTTTTTTATATAAAATTTAAAATAATTACAATTGTCTATTGAACCCAGCCTATTTAATATTTTAACACCACATATAATTTTTGAAGTTACATTTGCATACTGACGATTGTATACAATTATCATAACGCCATTAAGCAATTAATAGTCAAGATTAGTTTTTAAATACATTTAAAAAAACATGTACATACTTATAATAGACGACCATACAATAATAGGAGCCGGCTTATCCCTATTGATAAAAGGGGAGTTCCCACAGGCAAAATTTGATATTATTTCTAATGCAGAAGATGGTTTTAAATCTTTTTCTACTATTGATTATGATTTGGTCGTATTAGATGTCAATCTGCCAAATAGTGATGCTATTGAATTAATTTCAAAAATGTTAGTTACAAAACCACTATCACGAATCTTGATGTTTTCGGTTTATCCGGACAGCCTATATGCTAAACGCTTTTTAAAATTAGGAGCTAAGGGTTATTTAAATAAAGAGTCTGGGAATGAAGTGATTATACAAGCAATTAAATCTGTACTCAATGGCGGTATTTATATGAGTAATAATTTAATCCAAAAAATTACGGATGATTTAATTTCTGAACGTACTGAAAATGTTTTTGAAAAATTATCTGATCGTGAGTTAGAAGTTTGTCTTTATATCATCAAAGGATTTGGCATAACTGAAATTGCAACAATACTTAATCTCAGTACATCTACAGTTGGAACCCACAAGGCACGCTTATTTGAAAAGGTTGGAGTACAAAAAGAAATTGAATTACAGCAGTTGGCAAAACAGTACAACATTCCACTACATTACTAATCATTTGAAATAGTAAGTATAACAGTAGTTCCTGATTCTTCAATACTTTGAATATTTATTTCTCCGTGAATTAGATTGATGAAATCTCTTATAAATGCATAACCCATTTTATAAGAATGTTGATAATCACTAATTTTCAAAGGGTTCTTTCTAAGTAAATTTTCAAGTACCTCTTTATTCATTCCCTTTCCGTTATCACTTATAAGAATGATTAATTTGGAATCATAAACTTGAATATCAACTTTTATTACCCCATTTGTAGTGTATTTGCAAGCATTTTCTAAAAGGTTACTAATTACAATACTCAAAACATGAGAATTAGTATTTATAAGGATTTCACCGGTATTATATTGCTTTACAATCTGATTATTACCAACAATATTGGTTTCTTTTGCAAAATCAATAATTTGATCAATTAGTTTACATACATCTGTTACTTCGTTGGTTAGGGTGCTGTTTTTCCTTAATTTGATCCATGTTAAAAAATGATGGATATATTGTGAGATTTTATATGAAGATTTTCCAATTTCCTGCAAATAGAATTTTAACTCATTCGCTTGCATTGCCCCTAAATTTTTAGATAAAAAATTGGCTGTTGTACTAGTTGATTGCAGCGGCACTTTAATATCGTGTGTGAGCATTCTTATAAACATTTCATTTTGTAACGACAATGTTTGTACCTCCCTCATTTCTTCTAATAATGCTAAAGTTTTTTGATCTACCAAATCCTGAAGAATCTTTTTTCTTTTTCTAAGACGGGATGTTAGAATTAATGAAATTATCATGATAAGAACAACATTCACTATTATAAATGATAACTTAAAAAAAAGTGTTTCATACCATAAAGGCAAGATTGTAAGTGGATAGCTATTTGTAACATAATTATTGTCTCCAAATCCATTTCTGTATCTCACTTGTACTTCATATTTACCTGGTTTGGGACGGGAAATGATAAATTGATTGTTTTCTGCAGTTTGCCATTCTTTATTAATGGGACTTATCCGGTATTCGGGATTTGTTATCTGGTATTTGTGATTACCAGGGATAATAATATCACCTGATATCTGTTCAAAATCTCGTAGTTCATTTGTCCAGAATATTTCTTTATTATCCTTTCTGATATTTAAAAAAATTGGCGGATAACTATCATGAGTGGGGGTGGCCAACCCAGTAAAAATTCCTACGGTCCCTTTCGTGGTTGCAAGGTATAAATAGTTGCGTTTTATATCATAAAACAAACTGTTTTTATACCCCCCATTAAATTCGTTTGAAATTAAATTATCCTTGTTGGTAAAATGCCAGAAATAATTTATATCTTTTTTAATTATACTTTTCAATAAGGTTTCGTACGCTACTACATACAAACCATCATTGGTTGGCAACCATACTCGATTGTAATTATCGAAAGTCAGGCTATGACAAAAATCAAAGATATTATTGTTGCCAGATAAAACTCGTATTGCTTGTTTGCCGCAAACATACCAAATTCCGTAACCATAAGTACATACAAATACCCCTTTGCCATTAGGCTCTCCAATTACATATCGGGGTGAGAGTGTTGTAAACTCAGAATAATATCCCATGGTTTTTTTCTTCAAATCATAATACTTCAAACCACTATCTAAGTTTGTGCTCCATAGTGTATCATCACGGAAATAACCAGCATTTGGTATTTGAGTATTTTCTGGTTGTGTTATATAGAAAACACATTCTGGTTGCTCCCTCTCGTCTATTCTAAAAACACCGGATGCATCTATAAAATAAATATTTCCCTTGCCGTCTTCACAGAAAAAGTTTCCTAAGGCAATTCGATTTTTTATTTTTTTAATTGGTCTTAAAACAGAATCAAATATTACCAATTCTTTGGCTACCCCATTGAAATAATAAAATCTGTTTTTACTACTTCGATAATATTCATTTTGTTTTTTATTTGGAATATAACTATAACCACTCCCATCTAATTTGTATTTTACTAATTTGTTATTCCAAGGTTTCCCGGCAATTAGTTCATCGCCAACTACAATTAATTCGTTTATATAATTATAATTTTTATTGCTTGATTGAAATTGGGCATATGAAAACTGTTTTTGAGAAAATTGTAACAGCCCATCGTTATTCGTTCCTAAATAAATTGTTTTTTTATCTTCACTCAAAGCCATACAACTGATGTTATAATTAGCAAGTTGTTCTTTCTCTATAATTTTTTTAATCTTAATAAAATTATTATTCCTGCCTACCAATTCGCACAAACCAAATCTACCGGAAAAGTAGTATGAACCTTTGTAGTAATATACTTTAATATTTTCTAATCTTGAACTAAAACACTCATTGGTCAAGGTGTCCTGAAAACTTAGTTTTGAAATATTTCTTTTCCCACTTTTATATTCTATAATCCCATCATTGGTAATATAAAAAGCGCTGTTGTCTATTGAAAAGTAGTTGTCATATGTTGGTATACATCCAAGGTTTTTTATTTTATTATTTACAACATAGTATAAGCTATCATTTACATAAAAGTAGGCTTCGTTTTTATTGATTGATAAGCAAATCTGCTCACGTCCAATTTCAAAAACAATATTATCCAACAATTGAGGAGAAATTATTTTTTTAATGTTTGTTTCAATACTTTTTTGAAAATCTATCAGAAAATCTCTATTGTTTTTAGAAATAAATGCTATTTGGTTGTTAGAAATTTTGAAGGTATTGTACAGATCTCTTAACTCTATATCATTTTTATTTTCAAAAAAATGATTACATCGTGTCGGATTTGGTTCGTTTTTATTTTTTTTGGCAATGGTTCTAAAAGTATTTCCATCGTATGCAATTACACCACTATTGGTGCCCACTAATAGTATTCCACTTTTTTCAATACTTAGGCAATTAATTTCTTCGCGATTAAATGCTTCATTGGGTAAAATGGAACGTGTATAATAATTGGATTGAGAATGTGCCAGCTTTATTTGTAACAATATTGATAAAAGAATAATATATCTAATCATACGATACTGTAATTTAATGAAATGAAATTGTCATTTGTTGAAATAATAAATTTGTGAGATATAATTATTCAATTCATCCATACTTACAAAAAAAGTTTTTACACTTTTATAAAAATGAAATTTATAGACGGCAATAAACAATTTTTATAAAAATAAAATTTTTGCTTAATACCTCTCAAAATCAAGTTGGCTTTGTAATTGTTTGGTAACCCTTCAATAATGATTAAATATTTTGTATTTTAATTTTTTTTTATAGTAATATCACATTGGTACAAATTTGACTGCTAATATACCTAATTCAATTTCTGCCAAGATTTTTTATATTAAAAATACCTGCATTATAAATTTTACTACAAATTAATAGCTACAATTTAACATTTTCTCAAAATATATAATTTTTACGTAATAAGATTTTTTATTGCCTCATTTCAAGTAAGTCATAAAAAAATTA
>CANGTN010000112.1 GCA_947456805.1 Chitinophagaceae bacterium
AAAATCTCAATTTGATTTACTTACTGTTAAAGCTGATTCAATCACCACAAACAATCAACAATTACAAGGTGCATTAGTTGAAAAAAACAATGATATTCAAAAATTAAAATCAAGTATTTCTTCTATCCTAAATAAGAAAAAAGTTAGTGATGCTGAATTAAGAGAAGCTAAAAAGCAACTTGGAGATTTACAATCAAAAATTGAAGCATTGTACGGACAAGTAGAAACTTTGAAAGCTGAAAACAAACAATTAACTGTAAGTAATGACCAGTTGACTAATGATAAAAAACAGTTAACAGAAGAGAAAGGTGCACTTGAGAACAATCTTAATAAAACAAGAGAAGAAAAAGCAAAAGTTGAAGACATCGCAAGTACATTGCATGCTTCTAGTATCAATATTTCCGCGATTAATTTAAGGGGAACTAAAGAAAAAGAAACTTCTACTGCAAAAAAAGCAGACTATTTTAGAGTGAGTTTTAATATTGATGAGAATAGAATTACACCAACCGGAACAAAGCCAATAATGGTTTGTATTTTTTACCCTGATGGTTCTATTTCACAATCTTCTGGAAGCTTTATAGACAGAGAAGGTAACAACAAACAATACACTAATAAAGTAGATGTGAATTATGAAACAGGCAAAGTAATTCCGGTGAGCTTTAACTGGAAACCCGGTAATAAATTTGAACAGGGAGAATACAGAATTGAAGTATATCATAACGGCTTTAAAATTGGTGAAGCCAGAAAACTATTGAAGAAATCCAGTTTTTTAGGACTATAAAAAATAAAAAAAGGAGTTGATTTTTTCAGCTCCTTTTTTTTTGCAATATCATTTAGGCATTTGAGTCATCCATTTTTCTACCATTTTAAAAGTAGCCGGACAATATTCAATATTTTGTTGATGCACATGAATATAATCAGTAACTTTTTTCTTTTTGAGATATGGGAAACCTGAACAATCTGCCGGTCTTACTTCATAAATACTGCAAATATTTGTTTGCATATTTAAAAACTGACAAGGCTGATTAATATTTATCCAATCTCCATTTTTTTCATCTTGATACAACCACTTTTCTTTAAACTCATTTGGTTTCATTTCAAAATGTGTTGCAATACTTTTGATATCTTTCATCGTAAAAGTAGGTGTCATTTTTTTGCAACAATTAGCACATGTTAAACAATCAATTTCCTGCCAAACTTCAGCATCAACTTTATCAACAATTGCATTGATATTTTTTACCGGATACTTTTCTAATTTTGATAAATATTTTTTGAAGGATTTTTTATGATATCTTACTTTTTGAGCAAAAGAACGAAGATTGATGGGCTGCATATTTTTGACTAAAATTATTATTCTATTAAAATATATTTGATAAACTTTCAACGAATATAAATACAATCTACAAAACCCAAACCTATTATGTGGGATGCTTATAAGAAAGGTTTTAAAGCTTGGCTTCAATTAGAGAAATCATTGAGTGATCATTCTGTTGAGGCATACTTAAGAGATGTCCAAAAACTTACAGATTACTTGGTAATTCATCAAAGCACAAAGTCTCCCGCTGAGGTGTCCTTGAACGATTTGCAGGCATTTATTCTATTCATTCATGAACTTGGCCTTAATGCAACATCACAAGCGAGAATCATTTCAGGTATCCGAAGTTTTTATAAATATTGTATTATCGAACAAATCACAACAATTGATCCTTCGCTTTTATTAGACGCTCCAAAAACAAAAAGAAAGCTGCCAGACTTCTTAAGTTTTGAAGAAATTGAATCCATGATTGGCAAACTTGATCTAAGCAAATCTGATGGTGCCCGAAATAAAGCAATCCTTGAAACGATGTACAGTTGCGGGTTACGAGTGAGTGAAGTAATTAATTTAAAAATCAGTTGTTTGTATTTAGATATTGGTTTCATAAGAGTCATTGGTAAAGGCGACAAGGAAAGATTAGTTCCAATTGGGTCAGATGCAATCAAGTACATCAACATCTATAAAAATGAAATCAGGGTTCATACGAAGATTCAAAATCAATTTGAGGATATGCTATTTATCAATCGCTTTGGTAAAGGGTTATCTAGAATTATGATATTTTACATCATCAAAGATTTAGCAGCGAAAGCTGAAATCAAAAAAAATATTTCACCGCATACATTCAGGCATTCATTTGCCACGCATTTGGCAGAAGGCGGTGCAGATTTAAGAGCCGTACAACAAATGTTAGGTCATGAAAGTATTACCACTACTGAAATTTATACACATCTGGATAGAGAATATTTACGCAGCACCTTACACCAGTTTCATCCGGCATTTAAAAAATAAAAATAACTTTTATCAAAATCATTTGGTACAACAATACTAAGTTGTAGGTTTGCATCAAATTAAAAACAATATGAAAAAAATTTTCTTGCTTATTGCTATTGTAACAGCATCTACAACAATGGCTCAAATAAAGATGCCTGCCCCTAGTCCTACACAAACTATTACTCAGGAATTTGGATTAGGCAAAATTGAACTTAGTTATTCTCGCCCCTCTATCAAAGGAAGAGAGATTTTTAAAGAAGGAAGTGAATTGGCTCCTTTAAATAATGTATGGCGTACAGGTGCTAATGCAGCAACTACCTTGAAATTTACGGACGAGGTAATGATTGGCGGAACAACTTTAAAGTCCGGGAAATATGGATTGTTAACTATTCCGGGCAAAAAAGAATGGATTGTAATTATTTCAAAAGACACAACCGTTAATCAGGCATCTGCTTACAAAATTGAAAATGATATAGTACGGGTAACAATTGAACCTATAAGGTTGAAAGAGAACCTAGAAATGTTTACCATGCAGTTTGCTAATATAAAACCTGAAGGATGTGAATTGCAGTTGATGTGGGGTAATTTAGGAGTTAATATACCAATTGCTACCAATGTAAGGGATAGAATCAGAATGCAAGCTGAACAAGCATTAGCTGCAGATAAAGTAAGTGCAAATACTTACTATAATGCAGCCAATTTTTATTATGATCTGGATAAAGATTTAAACAAAGCATTAAACAGCATTTCTAAAGCAACAGAAGCAAGCCCAACTTCATTTTGGATGTATTTGTTAAAAGCAAAAATTGAAAGAGATTTAGGTGATAAAGTAGCAGCAAAAACAAGTGCTGAGAAATGTATTGCCGTTGCTACCGAACAAAAAAATACAGATTATGTAAGAATGGCAAATGAATTAATTAAAAAATTGTAGTTATAAAGTAATCAGATTTTTTTCAAAAAAAAAAGCCACATCATTTGATTGATGTGGCTTTTTTAATTTGATTTTAGTATTTGTTTTAAATGTTTCCTGTGAAAAACTTACTTTATTATGCTTGCAAATAAAAACAATCAAACAGGAAATATTTCTTTCAAAAAACTATCCCAATTTCACTTGCAGATTCTTATCCAATGCATCTAAGAATTCTTCCGTGTATAAATAATGTTCGCCATGATTTACTTTATTACCATGAATACAAACTGCTAAATCCTTGGTCATTTTACCACTTTCTACAGTTTCGATACAAACTTGTTCCAATGCCTGACAAAAGTTGATTAATGCTTGATTGTTGTCTAATTTACCTCTGAATTCCAATCCACGAGTCCAGGCAAAAATGCTTGCAATTGGGTTAGTGCTTGTTGGTTTTCCTTTTTGGTGTTCACGATAATGACGTGTTACTGTACCATGGGCTGCTTCTGCTTCCATCACATTTCCATCAGGAGTAACCAATACAGAAGTCATCAAACCTAAGCTACCAAATCCTTGTGCAACTGTATCACTTTGTACATCACCGTCATAATTTTTACAAGCCCATACAAAATTACCATTCCATTTTAAAGCACTTGCTACCATGTCGTCTATTAAACGGTGTTCGTATGTAATTCCGGTTTCAGCATATTTTACTTTAAATTCATTTTGATATACTTCTTCAAAAATATCTTTAAACCGACCATCATATTTTTTAAGAATGGTATTTTTTGTAGATAAATACAAAGGCCATTTCTTCTGTAATGCAGTATTGAAGCAGCTTCTTGCAAAACCAAAAATACTTTCATCGGTATTGTACATTGCTAATGCAACCCCATCACCTTTAAAGTTAAATACTTCGTGTTGTATTATTTGACCATCTTCTCCTTCAAACTTGATGGTTAATTTTCCTTTTCCTTTGGTAACAAAATCTGTTGCACGATATTGATCACCAAAAGCATGACGACCGATACAAATTGGAGCAGTCCAGTTAGGAACCAAACGAGGTACATTTTTACAAACAATCGGCTCACGGAAAACAGTGCCATCTAAAATATTTCTGATAGTGCCATTAGGGCTTTTCCACATTTGTTTCAACTTAAATTCTTCTACACGTTGCTCGTCGGGTGTAATAGTTGCACACTTTATACCAACACCATATTCTTTAATTGCATTAGCAGCATCAATGGTAACCTGATCATTGGTTGCATCACGGTATTCCATGCCCAAATCGAAGTACTTGATATCAACTTCCAAATACGGAAGAATTCATTTGTCTTTCATGAATTTCCAGATAATTCTTGTCATCTCATCGCCATCCAATTCTACCACGGGATTGGCCACTTTAATTTTTGCTGCCATTGTAATTTATTTTTTTCAGAAGTTTAAAAAGATGTGCAAATGTAACGAATAAGAGATATTTATAAGAAGCAATAATTTGATGTGTATTTTAACTTTTAGC
>CANGTN010000113.1 GCA_947456805.1 Chitinophagaceae bacterium
AAGCAGAGATCAGGCTTTTAATATTAAAGGCGATTTATTGAATAAATTTCCTACTGAAAAGAGTTATGTAATGTTTCAGTCACCTTATTTTAAGGTACGTTTGGGAAATTTTTTAAAACGTGAAGAGGCTGATGCTTTCCGTAAAAATTTAAACAAATTATTTCCGCAAGGTGTATTTATTGTAGAAGATACAATTGAATATACACCACCACCTGAAGAAGAATTGCCTCAATAAAACAGATTACATGTTGAAACAAAAAATTAAAGATTTAGCAAAGCAATATCAAGCATCATTTGTTGAAATAAGACATCATTTGCATGCGCATCCTGAGTTGAGTTATCAGGAATTTGAAACTTCTGCATTCATACAAAAACAATTAACTTCTTATGGAATCGCTTTTGAAATAATGGCTTCAACTGGTGTTGTTGCAGTAATTCAAGGTAATAATCCTGAAAGCAGAATTATTGCACTTCGTGCAGATATGGACGCTTTGGCAATAACAGAACAAAACAATGTAGCTTATAAATCTTTGAATGAAGGCGTTATGCATGCTTGTGGCCATGATGTCCATACTACTTGTTTATTAGGTGCTGCAAAAATTTTAAATGAAACAAAAGATAGTTGGGAAGGAACTGTGAAATTAATTTTTCAACCGGGAGAAGAAAAAAATCCGGGTGGTGCAAGCTTGATGATTAAAGATGGAGTTTTAAATAATCCAAAACCTCAAGGAATCATTGGAATGCATGTGCATCCGGGATTAGATTTAGGAAAATTGAGTTTTAAAAAAGGAAGAGTAATGGCGAGTGCAGATGAAATTTATATTACTATCAAAGGCAAAGGAGGACATGCAGCGGCACCGCATTTAACCGCAGATACCATTTTAATTGCCGCTCAATTAATTGTTTCATTGCAACAAATTATTTCAAGAAAAAACAATCCTACTTCGCCTTCTGTATTGTCAATTTGTGCATTTAACGGAGGTCATACAACCAATGTAATTCCAAGTGAAGTGAAGTTGATGGGAACATTTAGAGCAATGGATGAAAAGTGGCGTTACGAGGCACATGAGTTGATACGTCAACAATCAAAAGCAATAGTTGAAGGCATGGGAGCCGAACTGGATTTACATATTGATATTGGATATCCAACTGTAGACAATGAACCAGTTTTTACATCTGCAGCATGGAAGTTAGCCGATGAATTTATGGGAAAAGAATATGTACTTGAAACTGAATTAAGAATGGGTGCGGAAGATTTTGGATATTATACACAACAGATTCCCGGTTGTTTTTTTAGATTGGGTGTTCGCAATGAGACAAAAGGAATTATACATAATGTGCATACGCCATTATTTGATATTGATGAAGCATCTATTGAAACCGGAATTGGAATGATGGCATGGCTTGGCGCAACAATTGAAATGCCATAAATTAGTTTGTAAAACAAAATGAAATAGCCATTGGCAATAAGAAAGTAGGTTAATAAACTTTAACGTACTTTCGCCCCCATTTAATTGATATTTAAACTTTTTTAACCGGCATTGGAGAAATGATTTTAATTGCTGATTGGATTATTTTTTGAAATATTTTCTTCAGTAAATTTTCTAATGCCGACAATAAAAAAATATGGAAGAAAACAAAGAGTTACGCAAAGAGCAAGCATTGGAATATCATGCTATGGGAAGACCCGGTAAAATTGAAGTTGTACCCACCAAAGAGGCAAAAACACAACGTGATTTAAGTTTGGCATATAGTCCCGGAGTAGCAGCTCCCTGCATGGAAATTTTTAATAAACCGGAAGATGTTTACAAATATACTGCTAAAGGAAATCTAGTAGCTGTTATCAGCAATGGTACGGCTGTATTGGGTTTGGGAGATATTGGTCCTGAAGCAGGAAAACCCGTTATGGAGGGTAAGGGTGTATTGTTTAAAATATTTGCAGATATTGACGTGTTTGATATTGAAATCAATGAAAAAGATCCAGTAAAATTTGTACAGATTGTAAAGGCTTTAGAACCAACTTTTGGAGGTATTAATTTAGAAGATATTAAAGCCCCTGAATGTTTTTATATTGAGCAGGAATTAAAGAAGCAAATGAATATTCCGGTGATGCATGATGACCAACACGGAACTGCAATTATCAGTGGTGCTGCTTTATTAAATGCATTGGAAATTCAGAAGAAAAAAATTGATAAAGTAAAGTTTGTAGTAAATGGAGCCGGGGCAGCTGCAATGGCTTGTTGTAAATTATATATCTCATTGGGGGCAAAGTATGAGAACTTTATTTTGTTTGATAGAAAGGGTGCTTTAAGTGAAGTTAGAACAGATATCGAAGAAGATAAAAAAGTTTTTTGTGTTAAAAAAGATAAAGCAAATTATGATTTGTTAAAAGCATTTAAAGATGCGGATGTATTTATAGGATTGAGTGCCGGGAATGTGGTTACACCTGAAATGATTAAGTTGATGGCAAAAAATCCGATTGTTTTTGCAATGGCAAATCCTGATCCTGAAATAAGTTATGAAGCAGCAACGGCTGCCCGTAAAGATATTATCATGGCAACCGGAAGAAGCGATTATCCTAATCAGGTTAATAATGTTTTGGGTTTCCCGTACATCTTCAGAGGAGCACTGGATGTTCGTGCTACGCAAATTAATGAACCCATGAAACTTGCTGCTGTAAAGGCTTTAGCCGAAATGACAAAAGCTGCTGTTCCTGATATTGTTAACCTTGCTTACAACCAAAAAAGCATGAGTTTCGGTCCGGATTATATTATTCCAAAACCTGTTGATCCAAGATTATTATCAACCGTTGCTCCGGCAGTTGCTAGAGCTGCGATGGAAAGTGGTGTTGCAAAAAATCCAATTACAAATTGGGATGCATATGTTGTTCAATTGAATAAAAGATTAGGACTAGACAATCAATTGTTACGTGCCATCGGCAATAAAGCAAGAAGAGATCCGAAACGTTTGGTATTTGCAGAAGCCGATAATTTAAAAATTTTAAAAGCAGCAAGTATTATTTATGACGAAGGAATTGCTTATCCAATTTTATTAGGTGAACCTAAGAAAATTCAAAAATTAGCAGAAGAAAATAGTATTGATTTAGCTGACTTGCCAATAATTGATCCAAGAAATGATGATCAAGAAATGAAGCGAGAATTTTATGGTGAATTATTTTTCAATAAAAGACAACGCAAAGGCTTCAATCATTATGAGAGTATTAAAATAATGAAAGAACGCAACCATTTTGGCGCAATGATGGTTGAAACAGGCGATGCAGATGCAATGATTAGTGGGCTTACACGCAACTATGCAGAAGCAATCCGACCTGCTTTGAATATTATTGGAACAGAAGAAGGCGTGAAGAAAATTGCTGGCATGTATTTGTTGATTACAAAAAGAGGACCTCTTTTCCTTGCAGATACTACAATTAATTTTAATCCTACTGCCGAAGAGTTAGCTGATATTGCATTACTTGTAGCAAAAGAAGTACGTAGCTTTAATCTTACTCCAAGGATTGCTATGTTGAGTTACAGTAATTTTGGTAGTAGTGATAGTCCCGAAGCAAGACTTGTTGCAGAAGCCACAAAAATATTAAAACAAAGAAATCCATCACTGATAGTTGATGGTGAAATGCAAGGATCTATGGCTTTTAACAAAGAAATTTTAAAAGAAAATTATCCATTTAGTGAGTTGGTAGATGAAGATGTGAATGTATTAATCTTCCCCAATCTTACTTCTGGAAATATTGCTTATAATTTGTTGAGAGAAATTGGTGATGCAGATGCAATTGGACCTATTTTGTTGGGATTAAAGAAACCTGTGCATGTATTACAACTTGGAAGCAGTGTCCGGAATATTGTAAATATGGCAATGATTGCAGTTGTAGATGCACAATTAAAATCTAAGTTTGATACAGAGGTAGAAGTGCTGAAAACCAGCTGGTGGAAGCGTTTGAAGAAGAAGAAGAAATAAGTTTTAAGTAATAAGAAATGAATTTTTTTACACATCTTGGCAGGTATTTTCTCATGTTGAAAAATATGTTTACCAAGCCCGAGAATTATAAAATGTATTGGAAAGAACTTATGCATCAATGTGTTGAAATTGGTGTAGGAGCTTTGCCTATTGTAATTATTATTTCATTATTTCTTGGTGCGGTAACAACTGTACAAACTGCCTATCAATTGGTGAGTCCATTGGTGCCGCTTTCTACTATTGCAATGATTGTTCGTGATAGTATGATTTTAGAATTATCACCAACGGTATTGAGTATTGTATTGGCTGGCGTTGTAGGAAGTAAAATTGCAAGTGAATTGGGCAATATGCAAGTAACCGAACAAATTGATGCTTTGGAAATCATGGGTATCAATACCAAAACCTATTTAATACTTCCAAAAATTATTGCAGCATTATTGGTAATTCCTTGTTTGGTTGGCTTATCTGCTGTGCTTGGAATTTGGGGCGGAAGATTTGCTGGTGCTATGAGTGGCGTTATTTCTAATGAAATTTTTGATACCGGCTTAAGACGAACATTTTCTTCTTACAATGTATTTTTTGCATTAACTAAAGCTTACACATTTGCGTTTATTGTAAGTAGTATTCCTGCTTATTATGGTTATCACGTAAAAGGTGGCGCTTTAGAAATTGGTCGGGCAAGTACTACAGCAGTA
>CANGTN010000114.1 GCA_947456805.1 Chitinophagaceae bacterium
CCATGATGCAAACTCTATTCAAAGTACTCCAATAGATAACTCACAAAAAATATTATTACTCGCTCAGAATGTAGATGTAGTAGGGATTGATGAAGCTCAGTTTTTTGATGAAGAGATTACAAATGTTTGCGAAACCCTTGCCAGAAATGGTGTACGGGTAATGGTTGCAGGGCTTGATATGGATTATTTAGGAAAACCTTTTGGACAAATGCCTAATTTATTAGCTATTGCAGATTATATTACTAAGTTACATGCTATTTGTGTGCAATGTGGAAATATTGCAAATATCAGTTTCAGAAAAGCTGCCGGTGAAGAGCAAGTTTTATTGGGAGAAAAAGATGTTTATGAACCAAGATGTAGGGTTTGTTACCACAAAAATTAATCAAATTTGATATTATTAAATCTTCGAATGGCAACACCCCAAAAGTAATAATGCAGCAACAGACAACAAATCAAATTATCGCACTTGTAAAAAAAGAAATATTGCTTGAAATAAGACAGCAATATACTTTTTACGGAATTATATTGTATGTGGCAAGTACATTATTTGTAATTTTTTTGTCAATGGGACAACCGGAAGATAAAATATGGAATGCATTATTTTGGATTGTACAACTTTTTGTTTGTGTAAATGCAGTTGCCAAAAGTTTTTTAGCAGAAAGCAAAGGAAGAATGCTGTATTTTTTCACTATCTGTGGTGCAAGAGGTTTTATACTCAGCAAAATTATTTTCAATTTACTGTTGATGTTAACCATGAGTATGGTTAGTTTACTGCTCTTTATTTTGTTGCTGGACAATCCTTTAAATAATGTTCCCAAGTTTATCGGAATTACTTGTTTGGGTGGTTGCAGTATCAGTTTAGTATTTACTTTTTTAGCAGCAATTGCCGCAAAAGCACAACAACAAGCTGCTTTAATGGCTATTATGGGCTTCCCAATTATTATTCCTCAGTTATTATTATTAATGAAAATTGCAACTCCTGCATTTTCAAGCGTTGTGCAGGAAGGCTGGTGGCAAATGATTGGCTTACTGATTGTTTTAGATGCAATGGTGGTATTGCTTTCATTTATTTTATTTCCGTTTCTATGGAAAGATTAGTTTTCAAATTTTATACTTTCTTTTTTGACCTAATCTTTTCAGCAGAAAAGGTATATTAAAACTCCTCTCAACATTATAATAATTAGTAAATTTTTTTTTCAGATTATAACTAATTATTTTTAAGTTCTAAATATTTGCTATGCTTAAATCAAAGTACATTTTTTTATTACTTAGTATTTCTCTTTTATCTGCTTGTCAAAACCATAAAGATGATATTTCCTCGGAAGACATGGCGAAAGTAAATGGTCATCCTGCATGGATTATGCAAGGCAATATTTATGAAGTAAATGTAAGACAATATACACCTGAAGGAACATTTAATGCTTTTGCAAACCAACTGGAAAGATTGCAAAATATGGGCGTTCAAACTTTATGGTTTATGCCTATTCAACCAATCAGTAAATTGGACAGAAAAGGGGCTTTGGGGAGTTATTATGCAGTTCAAAATTACACAGAAATAAATCCTGAATTTGGAAATATGGACGACTGGAAATCTTTGGTAAAACGCTGTCACAGTATGGGTTTGAAAGTAATTATTGACTGGGTACCCAATCATACAGGAGCCGATCATTCATGGCTTATCAATCATACTGATTTTTATGTATTGGACAGTATTACCAAAAAACCAATATCACCTTTTGATTGGACAGATACCCGTAAACTCAATTACCAAAATATTGCTTTACAAGACACAATGATACAACAAATGAAATTCTGGATTAAAGAAACCGGCATTGATGGTTTTAGATGTGATGTTGCGGGCGAAGTGCCGGATAGTTTCTGGGTAAAATGTATTAAGGAATTAAAAAAGGAAAAAAATATTTTTATGCTTGCCGAAGGCGACAGAAAAGGTTTGCACGAAAGTGGTTTTGATGCAACTTATGCCTGGAATGATTTTAAAATGATGAAAGATATTGCAGCAGGTAAAATTGTAGCTAATGATTTAGATGACGCACTAGAAAAAAGTGACAGCCTTTATCCAAAAAATGCTCTCAGAATGTTCTTCACAAGCAATCATGATGAAAACACTTGGAATAAAGCAGATTATGCTACTATGCCGGGAGCTATCCATGCTCCTTTTGCCGTATTAACACAAACATTAAAAAATTCTATTCCACTTATTTATAGTGGTCAGGAAGAACCCTTCTTAGATAGCCTTAGTTTCTTTTACAAAGACACGCTACATTTTAGTAAATATGAAAGAGCCAGCTTTTATAAAAAATTATTACGCCTTAGAACAAACAATGATGCTTTGAGTGCTGATGCCAACTTTAAAAGAATTAAAGTTGGAGATGAAAAATCTGTGTATGCATTTACAAGAGATAAAGGGAAAAATAAAGTTTTAGTAATTGTAAATCTTTCCAAACAACCTCAAAAAATAATGATTTCTGAACCCGGATTACAAACAAAAGCAACTGAAATATTTCAAAACAAATCAGAAACTTTAACATCAAAACCGTGGATGATGAATGCCTGGGGCTATGCTATTTATGAATTTAAATAGACTATTTAAGTATTAAGTTTTTCAACTTTTTTTTCAGCATAAAAGAATATAGTTTCGTGGCATGAACAAAGCCCAACTGATTAATCAAATTCAAACAAAAAAATCTTACTTGTGTGTAGGATTGGATACTGATATAACAAAAATTCCTGCTCATTTACAAGGCAATCCAAATGCTATTGTTGAATTTAATAAAACAATTATTGATGCAACGAAAGACCATTGCGTGAGTTACAAGATAAATACTGCATTTTATGAATCAATGGGCTTAAAAGGCTGGGAAGCAATGGAACAAACACTACATCATATTCCTTCAACACATTTCAAAATCGCAGATGCTAAAAGAGGAGACATTGGCAATACTTCGGCACAATATGCAAAAGCTTTTTTTGAAACTTTACCTTTTGACGCAATCACTGTAGCTCCATACATGGGAGAAGATTCCATCAGACCATTTTTAGACTATGAAAATAAATTCACTATCGTCCTAGGCCTAACGAGTAATAAAGGAGCACAAGATTTTGAATTACAAAAAATTGGTGAAAAGTATTTGTACGAAAAAGTATTGACTACTGTTTCAAAATGGGGCACACCTGATAATTTAATGTTTGTAATTGGTGCTACACAAGCTTCAGAACTTTTAAACATCAGAAAAATAATTCCTGAACATTTCTTACTAGTTCCCGGCGTTGGATTTCAGGGGGGCAGCTTAAAAGAAGTAAGTGAATTTGGGTTAAATAAAGATTGTGGCTTATTGATTAATGCGAGCAGGGCAATTATTTATGCAGGAGGCGGAAGTAATTTTGCAGGTGATGCCAAAGAAATAGCCATGCAATATCAAACTGAAATGGGGATTTACTTACAGTAATTTCAAATACATTTTTTATAAAAAAATGTTAATCCATCCAATACATATTAATACTTTTGACAACTCGACTTTCTTTCCTTTATTTCGTTCACACAAAAAACAAAACATGAAAAAAATTACACAATCTATTGGGTTGATGCTGATTTTATTAATCAGTTTTTCAGGCATTGCCCAAGAAACAAAAATCCCGATTGACAACAAAGTAAAGATTGGCAAACTAGCCAATGGACTTACTTATTACATTCGTCAAAACAAAAAGCCCGAGCAGAAAGTTGAACTTCGACTTGTTATCAATGCCGGTTCTGTTTTAGAAGATGACGATCAACAAGGATTGGCACACATGTGCGAACACATGGCCTTTAACGGAACTAAAAACTTCAAAAAAAATGAAATCGTTTCTTTTTTACAAAGTATTGGCGTTGGTTTTGGGAATGATTTAAATGCATATACCAGTTTTGATGAAACTGTTTATATGCTTCCTATTCCTACAGACAAACCGGGAAACATTGAAAAAGGTTTTCAGGTGCTCGAAGATTGGGCTCATAACGTAACATACCTGGATGAAGATATTGAAGGTGAAAGAAATATTATTTTAGAAGAAAGTCGTTTGGGAAAAGGTGCAGAAGACAGAATGTTCAAAAAAGTTTATCCTGTATTATTTGAAGGAAGTAAATATGCCAATCGTTTGCCTATAGGGGTTGACAGCATTATTAAAAACCACAAATACGAAACAATCAGACGTTTTTACAAAGACTGGTACAGACCAAACTTAATGGCAGTAGTAGTTGTTGGTGATATAGATGTAGCTCAGGCTGAAGCATATATCAAAAAACATTTTGAAGCATTAACCAACCCGGCAAATGAAAGACCAAGGGTAAATACTGTTGTTCCTGCATACACAAAAAATACAGGATTGGTTGCTACAGATAAAGAAGCAACAATGTATCAGGCAAGTATGGTGTACAGTTCAGCTCCAAGCAAATCTGCAACAACGATTAACGAGTATAAAGATGATATTATTGAAA
>CANGTN010000115.1 GCA_947456805.1 Chitinophagaceae bacterium
TCTTGTATTAGTTAATTCTTTCAAATTAATTACTTCACCAATAATATTTAGAACAACCGGCGTTTCAATATTTACAAATTTTACAGTTACATCTTTAGTAAAAGCACCCAAATTCGCTGCGTTATAGGTAACCTTGATTACACCATCTTTTCCTTTGGCAATTGGCTCTTTAGGATATTCAGGGGTTGTACAGCCACATCCTGCAACTGCACTTTCAATAATTAGTGGCTTAGCGCTTATATTTTTAAAAGTAAAACTACAAGACTTGGGAATGTTTTGTTTGATTTTACCGAAGTCGTATTTGGTAGTTGTAAATTTAACAGGAGACTGTGCAAAAGCCTGAATATAAGCAACTAGAAAAAGAATGAATACTATTTTTTTCATGATAATTTGATATTATAATCTTAATTGGAACCTTTCATTTTTTCTACTGGTGCATTTGCGGGAGCAGAAGCGTCCGGTGTTTTATAAGTTTCGCCTTTAAATGTAATTTGCTTACTCATGTTGTCGTTCAAAAATATAGTAACATATTTCGTGAAAGGACCGTCTGTGCTGCCATTAAAGCCCAATGTAACTTCATAAGATCCTTTAGGTGCAATTTTTTTACCCGCTTCATATTTCGGCGTAGTGCAACCGCAACCAACCTGAACTCTTTCTAATGTTACAGTATCTTTACTAATGTTTTTTATGGTTAATTGGTATTCAGAAGGTTTGCCAAATGGAATTTTACCAAAATCATAATCAGCATTTTTGAACTCTACATATTTGTTAATGTCTTTCACCTCTACCGGTTTTGCTTCAGATGTTGTCTGCTTGGTTGTGTTCTCTTGTGCCCAAACTGCAGTTGTAAAAGCAAAGGCAAGTGCAATAAGTGTAATTTTTTTCATAGTTAAATATTTATACTGTAAAAATATTGAATTATTCAATGTAAATGTTGTTAATTGAACTCTAATTTTTTGATAATTTCTTTTGCTTCATTTTTTAATAATTCTAGCTTTTAAGTTCTGTTATCTTTGATGCAACTTTTATGTTTCAAATCTGTTGTAGTGTTATGCATTATTCATCACTCGAAGCCTGTTTGTTGGATTTAGAAAAGCATGGACACTTAGTTCGTGTGAAAGAAGAGGTTGATCCATATTTGGAAATGGCAGCTATTCATTTAAGGGTATACGAAGCCAACGGACCTGCCATACTGTATGAAAATGTTAAAGGTTCTAAATTCAGGGCTGCGAGTAATATTTTCGGAAATCTGGAACGAAGCAAATTCATGTTTCGTGATACATTTAAATTGGTTCAAAATTTAATTGATTTAAAGAACGATCCAATTAAAGCAATCAAACATCCATTGCAAAATTTTTCAACCGGAATAGCTGCATTAAAAGCTTTGCCTAAAAAGAATCCAATTCACAAACCTGTTTTATATCAACAAATCAATATTTCGGATTTGCCATTGATTCATCACTGGAAAATGGATGGAGGCGCTTTTGTTACCTTGCCTCAAGTATATACTGAAGATATCGACGCTCCGGGAATTATGAAATCTAATTTAGGAATGTATCGCATACAATTAACCGGTAATGATTATGAATTAAATAAAGAAATTGGCTTGCATTACCAATTGCACCGTGGCATAGGAGTGCACCAATCAAAAGCAAATAAAAAAGGCATTCCATTAAAAGTTAGTTGTTTTGTTGGCGGTCCTCCAAGTCATACCCTTAGTGCTGTAATGCCTTTGCCCGAAGGAATTAGCGAAATGGCCTTTGCCGGTGTTTTGGGCGGTAGAAGATTTAGATACGCATATCAGGATGGATTTTGTGTAAGCACAGATGCAGATTTTGTAATAACGGGAGAGGTGTTTCCAAACGATAATAAACCTGAAGGTCCTTTTGGTGATCATTTAGGATATTATAGTTTACAACATGATTTTCCTGTGATGAAAGTGCATAAAGTTTTTGCTAAGAAAAATGCAATATGGCCATTTACAGTTGTAGGAAGACCACCACAGGAAGATACAAGTTTTGGAGAATTGATACATGAATTAACAGGAAATGCCATTCCTCAAGAAATTCCGGGCGTTAAAGAGGTTCATGCAGTTGATGCAGCAGGAGTTCATCCTTTGTTATTGGCAATTGGCAGTGAAAGATACACACCTTATGCACCTTCCAAACAACCTGCAGAGTTACTAACTATTGCCAATCATATTTTAGGAACAGGGCAATTGAGTTTGGCGAAATTTTTATTTATTACTGCCGATGATACCAATCAACTTAATACGCATAACATAATTGTATTTATGCAATATTTATTGGAAAGAATTGATTTAAAAAGAGACGTTCATTTTTATACTAACACAACAATTGATACCTTAGATTACAGTGGAACGGGCTTAAACACAGGAAGCAAAGTTGTTTTTGCAGCCTACGGCGAAAAGAAAAGAGAATTATGTAAGGAAGTGCCTTCTTTCTTACATAATTTAAATGAGTTTGAAAATCCACAAATCGCAATGCCCGGTGTAATTACATTGCAAACAAAAAAGTTTACAAGTTATGCAACTGCAAAAACAGAAATGGATGCATTAGATACTCAATTGAAACCAAACATAACTTCATTGTCCTCTATAATGTTTATAGTTATTTGCGATGATGCAACGTACACTGCCGACACATTAAATAATTATTTGTGGGTGGCTTACACAAGATGCAATCCCAGTCATGATATTTATGGAATAGACAGTTTTACTACCAATAAACATTGGGGTTGTAATGGTCCGTTAATAATTGATGCAAGGATAAAACCACATCATGCTCCTGCAGTTGAAAAAGATCCGACAACAGAAAAAAAGATCGACAAACTATTTGAGAAAGGTGGCAGTTTGTACCATATAATGAAGTGATTTTATTTGATCAGCATTCCAATTTTCAATCCAAAATTTAAAGAAAATCCGGGGCTTCTGCCAAGTCTTGTATTGATATAATTATAGGCAGTAACATCGCTGTCACCATAGTTGTAATAATCATTTGTTGCTTTTTTATTATCAGCTCCATAACCAAATCCCCAATAGGTATCAATTAAAACTTTATCTCCCAATACCCATTGTTTGCCTAACTCAATATGCAACGCAGCCATGCTTATATTTTGTCGGTCTACAATGTATTGATTGTTTCCTTTGAAGGCAACTTTATTCTCACTGTAATTTCCTATATAAAGAATAGGTTTTGCATATGCACCTTGCAACAAATGTGTCATTCTTGTTTTGCCAAATAAAAAATCGGGCAGCTTATTAAATTTATAACCTGCAGAAACTACGATACCAAATTGATTTTTGTTTTCGCTTTGAAAGCCACTTCCATAATAATATTCTAAACTTTGGCTTTTACCCAAACCAATAATACCCAATGTAAGTTCGTAGCTTCTTCCGGGAGCTGTACTTTTTTCAAAACCAAATTGTGCATAGCCCAATAAAGGTCCTAAAAAATCGAACTTAATTGCTTTGTGTAATTGGTTTGCGTATAATTCTTTATCGCCGGTTGTGAAATTGAATTTTTCAATCTTCCCATTTTCAAATTCAATTTTTTTTATTCGTTCTCTTTCAATTACATAAACAGGACCATCAAGGTTGGAAAAATCTTTGTACTTTATTTCAGATGTTCCAATTTCTAAAACTTTGGCTTTGATTATTTCTCCATTTTGACGATAGATTTTATCTTGAGAATAGGAGGTTGTGACTGAAATAAATAAAATAGTAAAAAATATAAAAGGCTTTTTCATTTTGGTTTTTTTTCAATAGACAATATTGGTTACAAAAATGCTGCAATATCAAATGATGTTCACCTCTCTTTCCAAAATAATATTGAATCTATTTTTTACAGATTCAATGATTGATGCAGATAATTCAAAAATTTCATTACCACTTGCATTACCATAATTTACCAATACCAATGGCTGGTTGATATGACATCCGGCATCATTATTTCGATAACCTTTCCAGCCACATTGTTCAATTAACCAGGCAGCAGGAATTTTATATTCAACAGTTGATTTTTTATTTACAAAATGTGGAATAGATGGAAACGAATTTTGAATAGTTTGCATGACAGTTTCATTAACCGTAGGATTTTTAAAAAAACTTCCGGCGTTGCCAATTAATTTGGGGTTGGGTAACTTTGATGATCTGATATTGATGACAGCTTGTGCAATCGCTTTATTACTCAATTCTTTTACACCCATCTTTGTCAATTCCTGTTCAATTACACCATAACTTGTTTGAAAATTGGGCTGCTTCGAAAGTTTAAATGTTACGTTTAGAATAACAAACTGATTTTTTAATTGCTTTTTGAAAATACTTTCTCTGTAACCAAATTCACAATCAGCATTATTAAAAGTGACAATTTTTTTTTCTTCAATATGGTATGCTTCTAAGCTGTGAAAAATATCTTTTATTTCTACACCATATGCACCAATGTTTTGCATAGGACTAGCGCCAA
>CANGTN010000116.1 GCA_947456805.1 Chitinophagaceae bacterium
ACACTAAAAATATTAAACATGAAAAAAATTATGTTCACTTTTTCTTTTGCAGCAATTTTAGCTACAACGTATTCATTTGTTAACCCAACTAAAAATTTGGGTGATCCAACAGTTTATCAGGTTGATACAAAAAGTAGAGTTGATTTTATTGGTTCTAAAAAAGGGGATTTTCATCCGGGTACTTTTACTGTTAAGAGTGGCTCTTTAACAGTTGATGCAGGTAAATTAACAGGAGGTAAATTTGTAATTGATGTTGTAAACCTGAAAGTAACTGATGCTGCTGCTGGTAAATTAGATGGTCATTTAAAATCTCCGGATTTCTTTGATGTTGCAAAATTTCCTGAAGCTACTTTTGAGATTACATCAGTAAAATATGTAACTGAAACATCTACTGAAATTGCTGGTTCACTTAATTTTAAAGGAAATAATATTCCAGTAAAATTCCCTGCCTATATCAGAAGTGCAGATGATAAAGGCTTTTTTGCTCAAGCATTCTTTTCTTTAGATAAAAATTTATTAGGCATTGCTTATGGCAAAGGCCAATTAAGTGATGATGTTCAGATTTCTGTTCATTTATATGCAAAGAAATAATTAGAAACTATTGTATTCTTAAATAAAAATCCCGTCAAATTTCAAGTTTGGCGGGATTTTTCATATTTATTATTTTCGATAAAAGAACCGAGAAACGATCATAAAGTTCAAAATTTCACCCTAAATTGATTTCAACTTGAAAATTTTACTTTTGCACTTCTTAAATTTTATTGTTGTGAAGGAATAATTTTCTTTTGCTTTTTGCATTTGTAACCCTACCTTTGCACACCCTAAACAAGAAACATGAACCAGAGTAGGGAATTTGATATTGCATTTGTGGGGTTGAAACCGGGTATTCATGTATTTGAGTATAAGGTGGATAAGAAGTTCTTTGCTGCATACGGTGAACAAGATTTTATCGATTGCGAAGCTTTGATAAAATTAAGCCTTGAAAAAAACAATGGCTTCATGTTGTTAAAGTTTGATATTGATGGTAAAGCTGAACTAGTTTGTGACCGATGTGGAAACAATCTTACCAAACAACTTTGGGACGAGTTCAACATCATAGTAAAAATGGTGGAAAACCCGGAAGTTATGAATGAACAAGAAGAAGATCCTGACATTTATTATATCAGTAGAGGAGAAAGTCATTTACATGTTGCAGATTGGTTATTTGAATTTGTAAATTTGAGTATTCCATTACAAAAAATATGTGATGAAAATGAATCGGGGGAGTCTCAATGCAACAAAGAAGTATTGGCGCAATTGAAACAAATGGAGGAGAATGTTGCAAAAGAAATTATTAGCCCAATGATGAAGGGGCTTGAGAAGTTTAAAGATTTTGACAATTAATATTTACGAACCTTTTTTAATTTTTGATATATGCCAAATCCAAAGCGCAGACACTCTCAACAAAGAAGTGCTAAAAGAAGAACACACTATGTAGCTCAAGAAGTTACACTAAGTAAAGACTCTACAACCGGAGAATTACATGTACGTCATCGTGCACACGTAAGCGAAGGGAAATTATTTTACAAGGGAAAACTAGTTGCCGAAAAAGCACCTTCTAAAGCATAATTTTTTCAGTTTTTTATTTTTCAACCTATAAGGTTTTACCACCTTATAGGTTTCTTGTTTCTAATATTACCGTATTATGAATATTGGACTTGACATGATGGGTGGTGACTTTGCTCCCTTAGAAGCAATAAAAGGGCTAAAATTATATTTATCCACCGCACCGCAACCTGCAAGAGTTTTTTGTATTGGAATCCAAGAACAAATAATATCTATTTTACATGAACATGAAATAGATTTAACTGCTATTGATATTATTGCTTCTACCCAAGTAATTGGTTACAACGAACACCCCACTAAAGCTTTAAAAGAAAAAACCGAAAGTTCTATCTCAATTGGTTTTCAACTCCTAGCTTCCGGTAAAATTGATGCTTTTATTAGTGCAGGAAATACCGGAGCAATGTTGGTTGGTGCAATGCTTATAATAAAACCTATTGAAGGAATTTTAAGACCAACAATTGCTACTGTTATACCAAAATTAAATGGTGGTACAGGCGTTTTATTAGATGTTGGCTTAAACGCTGATTGTAAGCCAGAACAACTAAATCAATTTGCAATGTTGGGTAGTATGTATGCAAATATAATTATAGGAATAGAATCTCCAAAAGTTGGCTTAATCAATGTAGGTGAAGAAGAAGGCAAAGGCAATTTACTAGCACAAGCCACCTACCCTGTTTTAAAAGAAAACAATCAAATCAATTTCATCGGGAACATTGAAGGAAGAGATTTTTTCAATGATAAAGCTGATGTAATGGTGTGTGATGGTTTTACCGGAAATATTATTTTGAAAATGGCTGAAAGTTTTTATGATATTGCATCTGAACGAAAATTTGAAAACGATGGTTATATCAAAAGATTCCATTATGAAAACTATGGAGGTACGCCAATTTTGGGCATCTCAAAACCTGTTATCATTGGTCACGGAATTAGCAATGCAATGGCATTTAAAAATATGCTAATTGGTGCCCAGTCGATGATTAAAAACGATTTGTGTGCAACAATCAAACATAAATTTGCAAACTAAAAAATATTATTACAGTAGTTGAAAGAAATTCAAATGATACTACTTATTTTCATACTAAATACATCCAAAAAAGCATATATAAAATGACAATCGAAAATTTCAAAACACTTACTCACAAACAAAAATTAATTGAATTAAAACATTCCGGAGAACTATTAGGTTCTTATGAAAGAAATGCCGAAGATGGTGGCAATAAAACTCCCGGTGATATTTTTAGATTAAGTGACTTCTGGGTTTTTTTAAGCGATGATGAAAAGATGGTAATTCCCACCAGAAGAAATCCTTTGCCTGAAGAAGAATAAGCTGAATTAATAAATTCTTTTCTGTGTAAACAAAATTAATATTCAATATTGATTCAAGTTTTGTTAATTACGGTAATACATTTAATTTCCAAAATACAGAAGCCAATTTGAAAAACCCACTCATGATTTGTTGGTTGCAAACAAGGTGAACATTGTATTTCATGGGCATGACCATTTCTTCGCAAAACAAGATGTTGATGGATTGATATATCAATTAATTCCTCAACCCGGATCAATGCGTTATGGCAACATCAATTCATCATTTAATTATGGCTATAAAAATGGTACAATTCTAAATGCACCAGGCTATGTAAGAATTAATATTTAAAACAATAAAGCAACAATCGAATACACTCAAACAAACTTTGATGCTAATTACAACAACAAAGAAGTTTTGTATAGTTTTACTATTGATTAATTGATTGAATTAATCCCAATTAACAAGTCCTTATTTCTTTTTAATAAGTATAGCACTTACAACCGGCCTTTCCACTCCATTGTCTCCAGGTCTAACAGTTCTCAATCCGCCAATTATTAGTGAAGTTGAACCACCACCATCTAAATTAATGGCATTTGTTGCACCTAAACTTTGTTGTAATGCGGCTAAATCTGCCAAATTAATTCCGGTATATGTTGGTGGATTATCCCCCTCTACAGCAAGTATCAAAATAATGCCATTGTTTGTATATCCAATAGCAGAACGAGGTCTTGAAGTGGTGTTATTGACATCAATCAATTCTTCGCCAGCTGTTATTTGAATGCTATTATTTCTAATTAAAACAGGTGATCCACCAATTGCACTTATTGTATTCCAAATCGTACCATTTGCAGGAAAAGTCGCTGTGGGAACGGGTTGTGGAGCAGAGCCTAATAAGTTTGGACTTGGTGAAGGGTAACTATAAATCAAATCATTACCTGTACCAACATTATAAATCCAACCTATTGAAGGAGTTCCGGCAGCATCAATTCCAAATGCAGCTCTTGTAGGAAAGTAAGAAGTATTTACACCATTAAAAGCTCTTGTAACAGCTTTAATATTTGCTGATGAAACTACGTTATTATATTTCACTAAACTGAACGATTGATTCGAACCAAAATAACCACCATTAATGCAGGCATATACAACCCCTGATTCGTTAGATGAAAATGTAGATGGAGTAGTTGCCGTAGATGCCATTATTGGTTTAAATTCAATTGCTGTATTCTTACTATCATAAGCTACACAAAAAGCTTTTACTCTTTTGCCTAAAAAAATTGTATCGTATTGATATACTTGTATACCCGTAGGGAAAGAAGTACCAAAAGAAGTGCTCATTTTCCAACCAATAGGTAGTGTGATAAGAGAAGTAACAGGAGTTGTAGGAGTAACCGGAATTACAGTTGTTACTGTTGTTTTCTTTGCACAAGAAAACAGCATAATAAATAAAGTAAAA
>CANGTN010000117.1 GCA_947456805.1 Chitinophagaceae bacterium
AATTACATTAATTGCTTTATTGGTAGGAGGTTGGTTTGCTTACAATCAATATGTAGTAAAACCAAAAGAAGACAAAGCTGCAGAAGCTATTTATAAATTACAGGAATTATTCTCGAAAGATTCCTCCAATTTAGTAATTAACGGCGATAATGTAAGTGGTGCAAAAGGTGCATTGTATATTATCAAAACATACAGTGGCACAAAGTCTGCTAACCTTGCAAAATATTATGCGGGTATCAGTTATTTGAAAATGAAAGATTTTTCAAATGCAATCAAATATTTAAAAGACTTTAGTACCGATGCGAAGCAAATACAAATGGCTGCTTACACGGCTTTAGGGCATGCATGTTCTGAAAGTGGAAAGAAGGATGAAGCTGTTACTTACTATACAAAAGCAGGTACTTTATTTGAAAAAGACGAATTCAATTCTGCTGAAAATTTGTTTTTAGCAGCTGCTTTGTTGGAAACAATGAACAAACCAAAAGAAGCATTGGAATTGTACAAAAAAATCAAAGCAAAATATCCTAACACCGATAAAGGCTATCAAGTAGATAAATATATTTACAAGTTAAGCAATGAAAAAAATGATTTTAGCATTAACTAATTATGGCTACTAAAGGTAATTCAACATTATACAAAGGCATCCCCGAAATAAAGGATGCCTTTGTGGTTATTGTAAAAACAGAATGGAATGAAGTTGTTGTAAACAAATTAGAAGCTGGCGTAAAAAAAATTTTAAAACAACATCAGGTTAAATGCACAACGCTTGTTGTTCCCGGTGCAGTTGAAATTCCATTTGCAGTAAAACAACATTTTGCATTCTCAGCAAAAATGCCTGATGCCTACATTACTTTAGGAGCAGTTGTACAAGGTGATACACCACACTTTGATTATGTATGTAAATTAGTAACGGACGGAGTTTTGCAATTGAATCTTTCATTAGATGTGCCTGTAGTTTTTAGTGTATTGACTGTTCTCAATGAACAACAACTTACAGAAAGAATTGGTGGGATACATGGACATAAAGGAGAAGAAGCTGCCATCACTGCAATGAAAATGATTGCTTTGAATAGAAAGTTGAGATAGTCTTTTCTGAATGCTATCTTCTAAGTTTTTATTGTTATTAAAATACTACTAATTTTTAATATTAAAAAATGAATGTACAAATTTTCATACCTTGTTTTATAGATCAACTTTATCCCAATATTGCATTCAATATGGTGAAGGTATTGGAGAAAGCAGGGTGTACAGTTTATTATAATACCAACCAAACTTGTTGCGGTCAACCTGCTTTTAATGCAGGATTTTGGGGCGAGGCAAAAGATGTTTGTAAAAAATTTATCAATGATTTTAATGGTGCTGATTATGTGGTAGCACCAAGTGCAAGCTGCGTTGGTTTTGTGAGAAATTATTATGGTAATTTATTTGAAAATTCTGCTCAGCAACAACAAGTAAAATCATTGGCTGAACGCACATTTGAGTTCAGTGATTTTTTAGTAAATGTATTAAAAGTAGAATATCTAGGAGCAGAGTTTGTAGGAAAAGTAACTTATCATGATAGTTGTGCTGCTTTACGAGAATGTAACTTGAAAGAAGAGCCTCGTAAATTACTCAGAAACGTAAAAGGGTTGGAGTTAATCGAAATGAACGATGTAGAAACCTGTTGTGGTTTTGGTGGAACATTTGCCGTTAAATTTGATGCTATTAGCATTGCAATGGCTGATCAAAAAATTGATAATGCATTGAACACGGGTGCAGAATATTTAATTAGCACCGATATGAGTTGCTTAATGCATGTAGATGGTTGCATTCAACACCAACAAAAAAATTTAAAAGTGATTCACTTAGCAGATGTTTTGGCAAGTGGATGGTAAATAAATATTGTAACCACAAAAAATTTAACAATGGCATATTGGCTTGTAAAATCTGAACCATTTAAATACAGCTGGGAGCAGTTTGAAAAAGACAAACAAACTTTTTGGGATGGAGTACGCAATTATGGTGCTCGCAACAATCTCAAATCTATGCAAAAAGGGGATTTGGTTTTTTGGTATCATAGTAATGAAGGCATGAAAATTGTTGGCATTGCAAAAGTGATTAAAGAACATTATCAGGATCCAACAACAACAGAAGAAGCTTGGGTTGCGGTTGACTTAAAGCCATACAAAAAATTAAAGAAGCCTGTTACGCTTAAGCAAATTAAAGAACAAAAAGGATTGGCGGACATGGCTTTGGTTCGTTTGGGCAGATTATCTGTTCAGCCGGTTAAAGAAAGTGAGTGGATTACAGTTTTGGAGTTAGCCGAAACTACTATTTAAGTAAATTCGATACTAGGATATCATCTTCATCTCATTTTGATATCAATTATCAAACCATTAAATAACTTGTATGAACAGGGTTTTATATTTTACGATAAATTTATTGTTTATACACATATTCTTATTTTCTTGTAAAACAAAATCTGAAGATATCGTTCCGGTTGCAGATAGTTTTAGTGTATCACTTTCAAACGCATATGGTACAGCAAATTATAAAGCCGGGGACACTGTCCATATCTGGAGTCGTGCAACTGCATTAAATGAAACTTTTGACTATTGGTCTGGTGACAATTCAATTCTAAACGGAAAAAATGATGCCCTATCCTGATTAATTTCTTCTTTACAACTTCAGATATTTTATATAAATTTCGAATTCTTTTGCAAAAATTCAGACAATCTATTCATAGTTGTAAACTATTTATCAACATTTTAATTATTTTTCAAAACAATTTGAAAAGTTTTTTGTTCTTTTTATTTGATATATTGTAAATTAGCATTCAACGATTGAAAAAATAACGACTAACAGCTTGGATTTAGATTCAATAACGCGTTTAACCAAAACCAATCCATATGAATCTCTTCCTTTTAGACGCTTCATTTAAAGCGATCTCCAACACAAACTATGTGGCTTTCACATTTTTTGTAGGCACAATGGCTATGATGGCCGCTGCTGCATTTTTCTTCCTTGAACTAAACAATACAAGTAAAGAATGGCGAACATCAGTATTGGTGTCAGGCTTGATTACTTTTATTGCTGCTGTTCACTATTATTACATGAGAGGCTACAACTTGGAAACAGGAGAATCTCCGGTTTTCTTCCGTTATGTAGACTGGTTATTGACAGTGCCTTTAATGTGTGTTGAATTTTATTTGATCACTAAAAAAGTAGGAAGCAATGCTTCATTATTATGGAAGTTAATTTTTGCTTCTGTGGTTATGTTGGTTACTGGCTATTGGGGTGAAGCAGTAGATACAGCTCATAGTTGGCAGTGGGGTCTAGTTTCTGGTATTGCTTATTTCTACATTGTTTACTTAGTTTGGTTTGGCGATGTTGCTAAACTTGCTCAGTCTGCAAGTCCTGCTGTAGCAGCTGCTAACCGTAGTTTAGGTTGGTTTGTTTTAGTAGGTTGGGCAATTTATCCTTTAGGCTATATCGTAGGTACACCGGGTGGATTATTCGGTATGCAAGTAAATTTAGGTTTAAACATGGATATTGTTTACAATATTGGTGATGCCGTTAATAAAATCGGCTTTGGTTTAGTTATATATTCATTAAGCAGAAAAGCGGCTTAATAAATTAACATAAATACAATTTTGCTTTATAATGGGTGCTTTTATGGCACCCATTATTAATTTAAGTATGGTACAGAATCAATTTCAGTATATCATTATCGGAGCTGGCTGTGCAGGATTGCAATTAGCCAAGGCTTTATTAGAGCAATCCAGTGAACTTGTCTCTTCAATTTTAATCATTGATGCCGAGAAGGTACATCAAGAGAAGTCTTGGTGTTTTTGGCATGATCAAAACCATCCATACCGGCATTTAGTTCGTAATCAATGGAGTCATGTAGAATTTGTAGCAAATTCTTTAAAGGTTACAGAAAATATTCATCCTCAAACATACCAGTACATCAATAGTCTGGATTTTCATCAGTATCATTTAAACCTGTTTGAAAAGGATGATAGAATTAAAGTAGTTTACCAACATGTAAATGAAATAATACCCAACAATAAAATCAATAAAATAATCACCGATAATGATGTTTATTTCGGTGAATATATTTTTCATACAAATCTACTAAACAATTTAAAATCAGATAGTTATCCAAAAGTATGGCAACATTTTTTAGGGTGGGAGATTGAGACTGAAAATCCATCTTTTGATATCGATAAGGCCACTATTATGGACTTCTCATTAAATGTTACAAAAGATAT
>CANGTN010000118.1 GCA_947456805.1 Chitinophagaceae bacterium
AAAAATTATTGGATTTCTTTTTAAATAATTGAAACATTGGTATTGATTACTTGATATTAAATTGAACATCCGGCGCTTTTTCACTTCCAGCATCTGCTTTATAAAACTCTTTGGTTTTAAACCCAAAGAAAGAAGCAAAAATATTGTTAGGGAATGTTCTTACTTTCAAATTGTAGCCTTCCACAGATCTGTTGTAATCCTGACGGGCAACATTAATTCTGTTTTCAGTTCCTTCGATTTGAGCTTGAAAATCCTGAAATGATTTGGTAGTTTTTAAATCAGGATAAGATTCAGCAACTGCCATTAACCTTCCGAATGCACTTTGCAATTGACCCTGAGCTGCCTGATATTTTGCCAGTGTTGCAGGATCGTTAATATCAACTTTAATTTGGGTAGCACTTGCTCTTGCAGCCAAAACGTCCTTTAATGTACTTTTTTCAAAGTTTGCAGAACCTTCAATTGTTTTTATTACACTACTATACAAGTCTGTACGGCGCTGGTAATTGGTTTCTACATTACTCCATACCTTTTGTACATCAGTATCAGCTGTAACCAACCCATTATATTTGGTGCAGGCACAACCTCCCAGAAATAATATTAAAGCTCCAATACTGATTAATACCAAATTTGATGTTTTCATCTTTTTGTTTTTTTTGTAATTTAATTATTTTGTTTAAATACGATCAAACAATGACAAAGGAAATGCCAATCATGTTTTTTGTCATTTTAACATGGCAGCTAAATTGATTCAAAAGAACCTGTTTGCTTATTTTTTCTTACTGCTCCCGCTTTAAAATATTGACCATTCATTGCAACATAAACGCCATGGGGTAATGTTTGTACAAATGCAATCGCACTTCCCAAATTAAATAACCCATCACTACTGCCAAATTTATAAGGCACCATAGCACCGGTAAGCACAATTGTTTTATTGAAAATTCTGTTAGCCAGTAATGCTGCCGTTTCTGTCATTGTATCAGTACCATGCGTTATAATTATTTTCTCTTCACCTACTTGCTTGCATTGGTCAACAATTTGTTCTCTATCTGCGTCTATCATTTCCAAACTATCTATCATCATTAAAGTTTGAATATCAATTTGCACTTTACTTCTGCCAAGTTTTAGCATTTCAGGCAAATGAGTTTCCTTAAAAAACAAGGTGCCATTTAGCTCATTGTATTCTTTATCAAAAGTGCCACCTGTGATAAATATTTTTATACTCATAATAAACTATTTTTAATAATAGCACATTACAACATTGTGGTAACTGCTTTAATACCCGGCAATTCTTTTCCTTCAAAATATTCTAACAATGCACCTCCACCTGTACTTACATAACTTACTTTTTCTGCAAGATGAAATTGGTTAATAGCAGCCACACTATCTCCCCCACCAATTAAACTAAAGGCTCCATTTGTTGTGGCTTCGGCTACTGCAAATGCAATAGACTTTGTGCCATTTTGAAATTTTTCCATTTCAAAAACACCCATCGGACCATTCCATAATATGGTTTTAGATTTTTTAATTACTTCAGAAAAAATACCAACTGCTTTCGGACCAATATCTAAGCCCATCCATCCATCCGGAATGTCATCACTTGCTGCAACTTTTGTATTGGCATCTGTAGAAAATTTATCTGCAATTACAGAATCTTCAGGCAAATGAATGCTTACATTTTTTGCTTTTGCTTTTTCAAGCAAAGTAATCGCATTAGACAATCTATCGTCTTCACAAAGTGAATTACCAATTTTACCACCTCTTGCTTTCATAAAAGTATATGCCATACCACCACCAATAATTATATCTGTAGCACGCTCCAATAAATTTTCAATAATTAAAATTTTATCACTCACTTTAGCACCTCCAATGATAGCGGTGAAAGGCTTTTCAGACTGATGCATCACTTTTTCTGCGCTGCTAACTTCAGCCTCCATTAGGTATCCGAAAAAACGATTTTCAACCGGGAAAAACTTTGCAATTACTGCTGTGCTTGCATGTGCTCTGTGAGCCGTACCAAAAGCATCATTCACCCAAACATCTCCCAAATGAGATAGTTTCTCAGCGAAGCCTTCATCGCCATTTTCTTCATCTTTATAGAATCTCAAATTTTCTAATAACAATACTTCGCCGGGTTGTAAAGCATTTGCTCTTTCGATTGCTTCATCACCGATACAATCATTTGCAAAATATACTGTTTTACCGCCCAACAAATCGCTTACATGTTGAACAATATTTTGTAAAGAAGATTTTGCTTCGGGACCCTCTTTTGGTCTGCCCATATGGCTCATTAGAATAACACTGCCACCATCTTTTACTATTTTTTCAATGGTTGGTAATGCAGCTTTAATTCGGGTATCATCCTTAATTGCAAGAGTTACTTTATCAAGAGGAACATTAAAATCTACCCGTACCAAAGCTTTCTGATTTGCGAAATTGTGTTGCGAAAATTTACTCATGTTAAAATATAAATTAATAATAATATTAAGAAGTAAATAAAGTAAATAACAAAAATAATTTTGTTTTTATTATTGATGAATATTTATATAAGCCAGATATCTTTATTTATCCAACACATTCATCAAATGGTGTCTTCCCTTAAGCATAAATTTTTTACTTTGCTCTATTGCATCCATCACCTGCTCTACAATTACTTCAACAGGCTGAGTGTAGTCAATTACCATTGGCTCTTTAAATCTTACAGATAACAAAGAACCTTTCTTTTTAAATGCTAGACCTTTTTTATTAAATGCTCGCCAAAATCCGTTAATCACCACTGGTATTACTATCTGTTGATTATTTTTGATGATAAACCCTGTTCCTTTTCGTCCGGGAGCAAATGGTTTTGTAGTCCCCTGCGGGAAAGTTATAACCCAACTATTATCCAATGCTCTTTTAATTTTTCTAGTATCACTCGGATCTAAGCCTCTTTGCACTTCTTTACCCTCAGCTCGCCAAGTTCTTTTTACTGTTAATGCTCCTGCCAAAATAAAAAACCGACTAATTAAACTACCCTTCATTGTTTCTTCAGCTGCCACATAATATAAATTAGTTACTGGATTCAATAAATAATAAGGCAACCCCAGCTTGTTTTTCTTACGCCATTTTACAGCAGCAAAAATATGTATGAAGGCAATTACATCTGCAAAATATGTTTGATGATTACTTACAAATAAAACATTGTTGTGAGGTAAATTTTTAATGTTTTCTGTACCCTCAATTTTTATTTTATTAAATATGGTTAACCCGGGATAGGTAAAAATTCCAACAATTGCATAAATGATGGATCGTATAATTCGAATATGTTTTAGTTTCTCAACTAAATTCATCTCAGATAATTTTAGTATCTAAAGCGCAATATAAAGAAAGTGAGTTAATTATTAACTTTTACTGTTTGACTTTATAAAATTACGTTCAAGAATTTTTATTTTAGATCAACTTCTTTAAAGTAGTTCAGTTTTCATTATTTAAATATCAACCCCCAATCTAAATGAACATATATATGAAATAAGTTAGGTTGATATAAATATATTTGCCATCACTTTGAACATTACAATATGAACCTTAATACTGTTATTTTTGATATGGATGGTTTGCTAATTGATAGTGAACCTTTGTGGAATCAGGCTGCCAATGATGTTTTTAAACAATATGGTGTAAGCCTCAACGAAGAACAATACAAAACCACCACAGGCTTGCGTACCAAAGAATTTGTGCAATGGTGGTTCAGAGAATTTAATCTTGGTGATACGGAACTGGCAATTGCTGAAAAAAAAATTGTACATCTTGTTCTGGAAAAAGTAAAAGAAAACGGAACAATGATGCCCGGTGTTCACCACAT
>CANGTN010000119.1 GCA_947456805.1 Chitinophagaceae bacterium
CTATCAGCAACAAAGACAGCATACTTGAAAAATTCCGTTTCATTTTTTTTAATTTATTACTTAAAACTTACTACTTAAAACTTATCACTTATTACCCACCACCACTTTCTCTGTAAACACCACTCCATTTTCGGCTGTTGCTTTTAATATATACATACCATTGCTATATAAAATTGAAGATTTGTCGTTTCAAACACACACTTTCAGAAATTCGGAATTAACACTTGATGACATTGCTAATACTTTAAATATACCTATCAGTCATATCAATTTTATTTTCAAATACCATTGCAACGAAAGTTTTACAGATTATAAAAAAATCGTTCGCATACATGATGCCACCAAATTGCTGGAGTCTGGATATTTAAACAACCATAAAGTAGAAACACCTTCATCCGAAGTAGGATTTTCTTCTTATAATACTTTTAATCTGGCGTTTAAGACCATAATTGGCGTAACAACGCAGGAATATGTAAAACGCTTTTAGATATTAAATACAATTGATTTTTGCAATAGTAAATTTCTATTAGCCAATTAATTTCCCAGCTTAGCTCCCACCTAATTTTAATTTCTAATCTTTATTAACCAGCTAATTAGCTGTTTAATAAATTGATGGCATAACTTAATATATAAAAAAATCACTCTCACCTCAATAATAAAATTCAGCTTCTTTTAAACAATAATACAAAGAAGGGCTATATCAGAAAACGAATAATAATTATATTTATTTTTTAATGTATTTTATTAATATTTCTTTAAATAGCATAAAGAATATTTAGATATAGTCTATACAGCATTTAATAATTATAGTACGGTAAAAATTAATCTTTATTTTTTAAAAAACCACCAATTATGTGAAGATCATAGTTATGGTTGACTTCTGTCATTTTCTTAAGTTTTCAGTTGGTGTAGAATTGCAAAATAATACACAACACCAAGATTAAACTTTAAGAATACTAATTACGGATGAAACAAATTGTACTAGCATCTATTTACATACATTTTATTTTTAATGGATATACTCAAAATAATTATGTTTTTTCAGGAAATGAAATGCTCAACTTTGATATTTTAGACTTATCAATAAAGAGAGGAACATCTTGGAGTTCTGAACGCACAGCTAACCCGGGATATTTTAGTTTGATAGAACAAGCAAAATATATTGGCTATTCTGACCGAGCAAATATTGATGGTTACATTAAAAAATATGGCAACACAGCCTTTGTGTTCCCTGTTGGATCGGGGAAAGATCTTAGAACACTTGAAATTTCTAAACCTACAACAGTAACAGATGCGTATGCAACCTCCTGGATTGAAGGTGATCCAAGTAAAAACATCGATCCTACTGCTCCAAATGCAGGCAAGCATTCGATTGAATCAGTTACCGGTCCAATTGTATCGGTTAGTAAAGTAGGACAATGGGATTGGCAAGTTGGGGAAAATGATAACCTTGGGGAAGGCACTACAGGAAACGGTGTTGGTCTTACCATAACTGTAAGTATTCCCGACATGAGCCGCTTTGCGAACACATCTGAATTAAGATTGGTTGGCTGGAATGGTACTGCATGGATAGACCTCAGCGGCAAAGCAACTGCAACAGGCAATATAGAAAATAGTGAATTGAGTGGCACAATGATTTCGGGAATAACTGCTATTGCAATTGGGAAAATAGAATCAATTCCGGATATTAAATTGAAGACCATTTATGTAACCTCTTCAGGTTGTAATACTATTTTAAAATGGGAAACATCCTTTGAAAACATTGGTAGCTCATTTATCATTGAACAGAGTTTGGACGGATTCAATTTTTATCCAATTGCTTCATTGCCCTCTACTGCTTCAACAACGGGAAACACATACAACAAAATGGTTGTACAACAATTTGGAATAGCTTACTACAGGTTGAAAATCATCAATAGCAATGGTACTTACAGCTATTCAAATGTTGTTTCATTTGACAATAAATGTAATGAATTGAACAGCATCCAAATATTCCCTAATCCGGTTGCAGACAATGAAATTTTAAACATTCGACTTACCACATTATACGAAGGAACCTGCAATTTGATGATTCAAAATAGCATTGGTCAAATTGTTTATAAAAAATCATTTGAGATAAAGCAAGGGATAAATTATCTGACACCGGATATCAAAAATCTCAGCCATGGAAGTTATTCAATAAAAATAATTGACTTGGGTGGTGCGCAGATAATTACGAGCAAAATGTTTATTAAACTATAAGCAATGAAATTAAAAGTTTTATACTGCGTTGCATTCATCATAATACTAATACTTGTTGGAAGTGTTGAAAATAAACTTTTCTCACAAATAAAAATTGGAGATAATCCCAAAATATTGAATGAAGATGCAATACTAGAAATTGAATCAAATAACAAAGGATTACTGATTCCGAGAATTGCATTGAGATCAACAACAAGTCCTATTCCATTAAAAAATTTTACAAAAGGTATGATTGTATACAATACCTCAAGCACAGGTAACCTCTCGCCTGGTTTATATTATTGCGATGGTACATCATGGATAAAAGCAAACACCGATACCAACCAAAATGAGCCTTGGAAACTGAGTGGAAATAATGTTAATTCTAATAGTTTCCTCGGATCTATCACCAATTTTCCGCTTATTATGAAGACAAATAATTTAGAAAGATTGCGAATTACTGAAAAAGGATGGGTAGGTATAGGTACTTCAACACCACAAGCTGCTTTACAAGTAAAGGGACAACTCGTAATAGATAGTATGAGCATAGGCAATCAGCTAACTGATAAAATATTAGTTGCCAATCCCATTGATGGAAGAGTAAAATACTTACCATCTCCAACGATAAATAATAGTATTCAAAACTACAGTGAGGTTGTAGCATCAAATGGGAAAAATATTTTTACAACACCAGCCACAATTACAGATATCAATAAAATATTTCTATATAGAAATGGGGTTTTGATATCCTTTACACTCAACAACAGTAATTCTATTATTTCCGAGATTCCTTGCAATCAGGGCGATCAGATACGAATTATTCAATTTTAAAAAACAATTCAATTTCAATAATAAACCAAACAAACAAAACAATGAAAAAACATCTATTGGTTCTAATCGCAGCAGCAATCAGTTTTACAGCATCAGCGCAAAAAGACACTACCAAAGTAATTGACAACAAGGGTACCATCAAATGGGTAATTTCAAGCTCAACAGCCGTCATTACCAAAGCAGACAGCACCCTCTTGTATGTAACACCCAAACAATTAGGAGACAGTAGTTTTGCAAAATTTGCAAACAATGGTTTAACCAAAAATGGACAGACTATTGAACTCGGCGGTAACTTGACAAAGGTTACTACCATAGCAACAACTGCCTCAAATTTTTTACAGATTACCGGTTTGCAATCGGGCTCAAATACAGCCGATAGTGTAATGGTTGTCAACCCCTCTACCGGGCAAGTAAAATTCATTTCAGCCTCATCACTTTTTAACGCCTTAACCTTTGGAAATGGCTTAACAAAAACAGGCAATCTGGTAGAACTAGGTGGTGCTTTAACGAAACCAACAACTATAACCACAGACGCTACAAACAATTTAAAAATTACAGGATTACAATCAGGTACACTAACTACAGATAGCCTTGTTGTAACAAGTACAGATGGTACATTAAAACGTGTGGCAGCCGAATCATTACTACAAAGTGGTGATCAATATTTTACGGCAACATCAGGGCAAA
>CANGTN010000120.1 GCA_947456805.1 Chitinophagaceae bacterium
ATACAATGGGTGGATTATGGGTTGATTATGAATTGAAGACAACTATTGATGGTCTTTATGCACTTGGTGAAGCTAACTTTAGCGATCATGGTGCAAACAGATTGGGTGCAAGTGCTTTAATGCAAGGATTGGCTGATGGTTATTTTGTAATACCTTACACTTTAGGAAATTACTTAGCTGATGAAATTTACAGCAAAGCAATTTCTACCGAACATGAAGCTTTTGCTGCTGCTGAAAAAGCTGTGAACGACAGATTGAATACTTTAATTAATATCAAAGGATCTCAAACTGTTGAAAGCTTCCATAAACGCTTAGGTAAAATTATTTGGGATAAATGTGGAATGGCAAGAAATGAAGCAGGCTTGTTACAAGCAATAGCTGAAGTTCAGGCATTGAAAAAAGAATTCTGGAGTGATGTGAAAATTCCTGGTGGTGTGAATGAATATAATTCTGAATTAGATAAAGCAGGTAGAGTAGCTGATTTCATTGAGTTGGGTGAATTAATGTGTAAAGATGCTTTGGACAGAAATGAAAGTTGTGGCGGACATTTCAGAGAAGAAAGTCAAACAGAAGAAGGTGAAGCATTACGTCATGATGATAAATACATGTATGTAGCAGCATGGGAATATGCAGGTGAAAGTCAATGGAATTTACACAAAGAACCATTGGTGTATGATGTTATAAAACCATCTCAACGTAATTATAAATAATAGCAGAAATTCAATTTCTTATTGCCTAACTTAAAAATTATCGAATTATGGAACACTATAGTATGAATTTGAATTTAAAAGTTTGGAGACAAAAAAATGCTTCTTCAAAAGGAGAATTCAAAATGTATCGTGTGGAAAACATTTCATCTGAAATGAGTTTTCTTGAAATGTTTGATGTGTTGAATGAACAATTAATTTCTTCTGGTGATGAACCCGTTGCATTTGATCATGATTGCAGAGAAGGTATATGTGGTATGTGTTCTATGTATATTAACGGAAAACCTCACGGTCCATGGCAAGCAAATACAACATGTCAATTGCACATGAGAGCTTTTAAAGATGGAGATACAATAGTTGTTGAACCTTGGCGCGCAAATGCTTTTCCAGTTATAAAAGATTTAGTAGTAAACAGAAGTGCATTTGACAGAATTATACAAGCGGGTGGTTATATAAGTGTCAATACAGGTAATGCAGTTGATGGTAACACTTTGCCAATTAATAAAGACAAAGCTGATGCTTCATTTGCAGCTGCTATGTGCATTGGCTGTGGGGCTTGTGTTGCTGCTTGTAAAAACAGTAGTGCCATGTTATTTTTATCAGCTAAAGTTTCTCATTTGGCTTTGTTGCCACAAGGTGAGCCTGAGCGTCATAGCAGGGTAGTTAATATGGTTGCTCAAATGGATAAAGAAGGTTTCGGTGCTTGTACAAATACCGGTGCTTGTGAAGCAACTTGTCCAAAAGAAATTTCTATCAGCAACATAGCAAGATTGAATCAGGAATATCTATCAGCAACTTTAACTGCTGAATAAATAATATCTAATCCTAATAAAAAAACCGATTTATTTTAAATCGGTTTTTTTATTAAAATTAATTTTTAGGTTACACTATTCGTCTATTTTTCAATTAATTTGCTAATGATTTTATATTATTTATTGGCACATTTATAAAATCAAAACACAAAACTTTATCTTGCATCTTATTATTATAATATCATGAAATATTTGCCCTTAAATCCAACTATTTTTATTAATAACCGAAAGCGTTTTATTAAAGAAATGAAACCTAACAGCATTGCCATTTTTGTCAGCAATGATGAATGGCCAAGTAATGGAGATGCTTTGCATCATTTTAAGCAAAACAGTGATTTGTATTGGCTTTCAGGAGTTGAACAAGAAGATAGTATGGTTATATTATTTCCGGATTGTCCTGATGCAAAATACAAAGAAGTATTGGTTTTGGTTCGTCCTAATGAAATGAAAGAAAAGTGGGATGGCAAAAGATTAAGGGCTTCTGAAGCAACAGCAATTTCCGGAATACACACAATTGTATGGTTAGATAGTATTGATGCAATGTTACAAACCTGGATTCATTTAGCGGATACAATTTACTTAGATTCAAATGAAAATGACCGTAAGGCTTCTTTAGTTAGAAGTAGAGAATATCGATTTATCGATGAAATGAAAAGTCATTATCCTCTTCATCAATATATGCGTGCCGCAAAAATTTTAAAAGAATTACGCAGTATCAAGCAAAAAGAAGAAGTTGAAGTAATTCAAAAAGCGATTGATATTACTGAGAATACATTCAGACGCCTGCTTAAATTTATTAAGCCTGGTGTAATGGAATACGAAATTGAAGCAGAGATAGTTCATAGTTTTTTAAGCCAACGTGCTACCGGTGAAGCCTATGGAAGTATTATTGCATGCGGGGACAGAGCAAGAACGCTTCATTATGTGAGTAACAATCAGATATGCAAGGATGGGGAGTTAATATTAATGGATTTCGGTGCTAATTATGGAGGATATTGTGCAGATCTTACTAGAACTGTACCTGTAAATGGAAAGTTCAATAAACGACAAAAAGAAGTTTATAATGCTTGTTTGCATTTGCATAATTATGCCAAGGGTATTTTAAAACCCGGTATCTCTATTTTTGATTATACGGATAAAGTAGGAGAGGAAGCTACCCAGCAATTTATAAAAATTGGATTAATTACAAAGAGCGATGTAAAAAATGAAGACAAAGACAACCGAGCATATCGTAAATATTTATACCATGGAATCAGTCATCATTTAGGAATTGATGTACATGATTTGGGTACGAGAACTGAACCAATTAAGGCTGGTATGGTATTTACGGTAGAACCAGGCATTTATATAGAACAGGAACAAATAGGCATACGCATAGAAAATAATTTTTGGATTACTAAAAATGGAAATATTGATTTAATGAAAAATATTCCAATAACAGTTGAGGAAATTGAAAAATTAATGTCAAAATAAAATCTCTCTATAGCATTAATTTTTGTCTTGCAAAAAAATAGCTGAATTATGATTAAACAAATTCCCAATATTTTTACTTTACTGAATTTAGTTTTTGGTTGCATGGCTATTATAGTAACGCTACAGACAGGGTTAATTATAAACAATGAAGTTGAAGTTGGTAATCCTTATCTTGAAATTCCTGAAAAAATTGTTTGGGCAAGTGTATTTATTGCTGCTGCTGCTGTAATTGATTTCTTTGATGGATTTGTAGCTAGGTTATTAAAAGCCAGCAGCGAAATGGGTAAACAATTAGACAGCCTTGCAGATGTAGTAAGTTTTGGAGTTGCCCCAGGTATGATTATTTATCAATTTCTCAAAATTTCAATGGCTCAGCATGAAAGCGGTTTAGATGTAAGTACATTTTGGTTATTACCTGCATTTATTGTCCCTTGTGCCGGTGCCTACAGACTTGCAAGATTCAATATTGATACAGAACAATCGTATGGATTTAAAGGTGTTCCAATTCCTGCAGTAGGTTTATTGGTAGCTTCTTTTCCGCTTATTTATTGGTTCAGTAGTAATGAAATGATTATTCAAACGATGCGAAACAAATGGGTTTGGTATTTAATAATACTATTACTTAGTTATTTAATGGTCTCAACGTTGCCGATGCTTGCGTTAAAGTTTAAAGAGGTTACCCTAAAAAAATTAATACCTTTTATTTTGGTATTGATAGTTTCAATTGCTACTGCTATA
>CANGTN010000121.1 GCA_947456805.1 Chitinophagaceae bacterium
AGGTTAGTCAGTTTAAGTTTATCTTAACAAACGTGAAAATAAGTGAATTTTACATAATCAGAAAAAAAAACACAAAAAAAATAAAAAAAGGGATTTAAACCTGCATCACACCAGTTGTAAATTTTTCGATTGTCGGGTTGTTGTCAGCCGCATAAATTCCTTCAGAGATGAGCATTCTTGTTGTAATAGGATCAATAATTTCATCTACCCAAAGTCTTGCTGCAGCATAATAGGGTGATGTTTGTTTTTCATATTTTTCTTTCAACTCAGAAAGTAATTTTTGTTCGTTATTTTCTTGAATTACTTCTCCTTTTGCTTTTAAAGTCGCAACTTGTATTTGTAACATTGTTTTTGCAGCTTGCTCTCCACCCATTACAGCAATCTTGGCACTTGGCCAGGCATAAATAAATCTTGGATCATAAGCTTTTCCGCACATAGCATAATTTCCGGCACCATAACTATTACCTACAATGATTGTAAATTTTGGAACAACAGAATTACTAACAGCATTCACCAATTTTGCACCGTCTTTTATAATTCCACTATGTTCACTTCTACTGCCAACCATAAATCCCGTTACATCTTGTAAAAAAACCAATGGTATTTTTTTCTGGTTGCAGTTCATAATAAACCTTGCTGCTTTATCTGCGCTATCATTATAAATAACACCACCCATTTGTATTTCACCTTTTTTATTTTTAGTATTTAGACGCTGATTGGCAACTATTCCCACAGCCCAACCATCCATTCTTGCATAACCACATAAAATAGTTTTGCCATATTCTTTTTTAAATTCATCAAATTCACTTGCATCAACAATGCGTTCTATAATATCTCTCATATCATAGGGTTTGGAATTGCCTTCTGACAAAATACTATATAACCCATCTGTATTTTTTGCAGGAAGTGTAGATACTGTTCTATTAAAACCCGCTTTGGGATTTGATCCCAGCTTACTAACTATTTTTTTGATCTCATTCAAACATTCCTGTTCTGTTGCAAATTTGTAATCTGCAATTCCACTAATTGCGGTATGTGTAACTGCTCCACCCAATGTTTCATTGTCAATATCTTCACCAATTGCAGCCTTCACTAAATAACTCCCGGCTAAAAAAATACTACCATTGTTTTCTACCATCAATGTTTCATCACTCATAATTGGTAAGTATGCACCACCTGCAACACATGCACCCATCACAGCTGCAATTTGTGTAATACCCATTGCACTCATCTTTGCATTGTTTCTGAACACTCTTCCAAAATGTTCCTTATCAGGAAAAATTTCATCCTGCATTGGTAAGTAAACACCTGCACTGTCAACCAAATAAATAATCGGCAAATGATTTTCCATGGCAATTTCTTGCATGCGTAAATTTTTCTTTCCAGTTATCGGAAACCAAGCACCGGCTTTTACAGTTTGATCATTCGCAACAATTACACATTGTTTACCACTTATGTACCCAAGACCTGCAACAGTTCCTCCAGCCGGACAACCACCTTCAGATTGGTACATTTCAAATCCTGCAAATGAACCAATTTCAACAAATGGTTTATCCTTATCTAATAAATAATCTATTCGCTCCCGGGGTGTTAATTTATTTTTATCGTGTTGTTTCTCAATTGCCTTTTTACCACCGCCAAGTTTAATTGTATTAAAATGTTGTTTCACTTCACTACACTTTAATTTCATCCAGTCTTCGTTTCTGTTTGCTTCAATATTCATATACTTACAATTGTTAGTTTATCAAAGATAAGAAGATGGAAAATTAAGTATCAGAAATTATAGATGGAGACTTTATAATTTTTGAACGAGCTGTAGCACAAAGCTCAACTTTGGTTGCGTCGCACACTTGTACGCCAACAACAAAACCCAACATTTCAGCAAATTAAATTCTGATACTTTTTATTAAAAATATGTATATCAAAATGCTTTTTTGCATATTCCAAATTGTTATTGCTTATTACTTCAAGCTGAAATTTATCAGTTGATATTTGAAGTAGGTATTGTGTCATTTCATCAACTACTTTATCTGCATCAATACTTGAAGTAATACAACCATTTTCTTTTTGTATATGCATAGGTAAATCGCCAACAGGCGTTGCAACAATCGTACAACCATAAGCCATTGCTTCCATAACCACCAACGGAAATCCTTCTGTGTTTGAAGTAATCAACAAAACATGTGATTCCTGGTATAATCTCGCCAATTCATTTTCGTCAGAAATATTTCCCTTTAAAATACAATGTTCTTTAAAATGATTGGGTATTACACCTTCAACATCGCCAACAATAGTAAATGTAATTTGTGCATTTTTATTTTGAACAGCTGCGGCAATTGCTGCAATAAGATGAACCCTTTTTTCAGAGGTTCCTCTTCCAACATACAACACACGCAATGGGTCATTGAATTTTTTTGGAACTGTTTCATTTGGTAATTGAATGCCATTACAGATATACTCAATTCGTTCAACAAATTTTTCTGGAATTTCTAATTGTTGGTATTGTTTTATATGGTTTTCAATTCTGATTTTACTAATCATAATTGTTTTAAAATAGTATTGGATAAAAGGAATTCTGATCCAAGAAAAAGTATTGAAAGAATGTATCAGTTCAATTTGCTTAGTATAATTATTTACCCACGGACTTATTTTATAACCAAAATTACATTGACCATTAAATACAACCGGCTTTTTGATTTGTTTATTGATATAACCTGTAATAATTCCTCGGTAAATTAAATTGAAAAAGTAAAACCATTTATTATCTGTAAATGCAGAAATATCTTTTATAACACAACCACTTTTTTCAAAATCATTTTTAAAAGTTGTATCTTTTGATTTTCTTGTAAAATAAATGATACAATTTTTATTTCCGGTTGCTTGTGTAATTAATGCATGTACTTTCTCAGCTCCGCCCGTATGATAGAATGGAAAGAAAAAAAATACCTGATATTCATTCTTTAATGGTTTTAAAATAGCAATCAATCTTCCAATAATAATAAATGGGAAAATGAAAATATTTTCAATCTTTCTTTTTAATATGTAGTGTCGGTATTTCAAAGTTTGAATAGTTTTTTTATTTCTTTTCCAATACCCATCAGCATATCATGTATCATGGTGCAAACAATAGCCAACTCAAAAGATGTAAATTTTTTCTTCTGGATTTGGTGTATCAAAAATTTTCTTTTGGTATTTCCAACAGTAAAGAATGGGTTTTTTTTACGATGAAAAGAACCAGTTACAGATTGCGTGTGCACACGGTATTGCAATAGTTGCTCCGGAATTTTTTCTAAACGATATCCATCAGATAATATTTGTAACCAAAGGTCATAATCTTCGGTATGTTTTTGACAGGTTGAATACTGATATTGTTTGATAATTTCTGCACGCATCATTACACTTGGATGAGCAATACAACACTGCCACAGCATTGCTTCTCTAATTTCACTTGCGGTGTTTGTTTGCATATCCAAATGCCAGTTACCGGTTGTTTCATCTTCTTCATTAATAAAAATAATTTGCGTGGCAATAACAGCAGTTTTTATATTTTGCTCTAACCAGTTTACTTGCTTTTCCAATCTTGTAGGTAAGCAAATATCATCACCATCCAATCTCGCAATGTATTTTCCTTTTGCAATTTTAATTCCATGGTTTAATACCTCAATTAAACCTTTGTTTTTTTC
>CANGTN010000122.1 GCA_947456805.1 Chitinophagaceae bacterium
ACCGTGTGCAAGTAATCAAATGGTGACTGAAGTTTACTTACCAGGGAACGCAGCATGGTATAAATTTGGTAATGATGAATTGTATTCTGGTGGAAAGCAATATTTTGTTGCATCACCAATAGAAAATTTACCGGTATTTATAAAATCAGGAGCAATCATTCCAATGCAATCAATTGTTCAAAATACAAAAGAAGTTGGTGATGGAATTTTGTATCTGCATATCTGGAAAGGAACAGAAAAAAGTAGTTTCAATTATTATGAAGATGATGGAGAAACTTACAATTATGAGCAAGGAACATTTTACAAAAGAAATATTTTGTATGATTCCAAATCTAATAAATTAATATTGGGTGTAAAAGAAGGTAGTTTCAAATCTAAGTTCCAGAAATTAAAAATAATTTTACACGGTTTCAAATCTTCCAAACAACAAGAATATAATCTAACTGATTCAGCTATGATTGTAGATTTAGAAGATTAAGATTGAAATTTTTATACTAGAATAGCAATTAAATTTCACTATATAAAACCTGAATTGTAGTTGGTGTTTTTTGTGTTAGGATGATTTTTTTGTTTTCTGTTAGTTTATCAAAAACTTCATCTGTATAGTGTCTAATAGTTAGTAATTGTAAGTTTCTTTCAATTTGCACATTAAAAATTGAAGCTGCTGTTGTTGCCAATTGTTCAATTTTTTCTGGTCTGTCATCTATACAAATTTGTACGCTGATAGCACCGGTTTGTATTAAGTTTGGTTTCACTTTTACTTCAGCAAACATTTTGTAAAGTGCTGACATTGGGGCTTCTCCAACAAAACTGAAATCCTGGCTGTGTAATTGCATTAATACCTGATTGTCTTTAAAAACAATAATTGATGGCAAATTTTTTACTTGTTTTTTTGAAATAATAGTGCCTGGCAATTTCGGATTTAAAAAACATTTTACTAGCAAAGGAATTCCTTTGTTTTGAAGTGGTTTGATAGTTTTTGGGTGTATTACCTGTGCTCCATAATATGCCATTTCAATTACTTCATTAAAACTAAGTTCATGAATTAATTGTGCGTCATCAAATTGTTTTGGATCTGCATTCATTACACCTTCCACATCTTTCCAAATAGTGAGGCTTTCTGCATCTAATAAATTAGCAAAAATGGCAGCACTGTAATCACTCCCTTCTCTACCAAGTGTAGTGCTTTCATTATCGTCGGTACAACCAATAAATCCCTGTGTTACGATGATTTGCTGACTTTCATTATATGCCTTCAACATTGTATCAAACATTAAAGCAGTCTTTGTCCAGTCAACTCCTGCATCTCTAAAATTATTATCAGTCTTAATAATATCTCTTACATCTTTCCAATGATTTTTAATACTTAATTCATTGAGATAATGACTGATAATACTAGTGCTCAACAATTCACCTATACAAACTATTTGATCATAATAGTAGTCAAAATCTCTAACGGGTTTATCATGCAATAACCATTCTACTTCCGTAAAAAAATCGTTCAAATGTTTGTTACAGGCATTGGCTTGCGAAACCAGTAAATATTTTGCAGTGGTTAAATGCTGTTGTTTTACAACATTAAATAAATTTATGGCTTCGTCTTTGTTACCTGCATAAAAAGCTTCAGCTACTTTTTCTAAAGCATTGGTTGTTTTGCCTATTGCAGAAATAATAATCACAAGTGATTGATTGCTGTTATCATGAATGATATTTGCAACATTTTGAATTCTTTCAATTGAGTTTACACTAGCACCGCCAAACTTAAAAACTTTCATAGCTGAGTTTGAATAATCAATGAAGCAAATATAATTCTTGAAATTACATGATAGTTTCATTAAATTTTATAATTTGAAAAAATAAGGATAGCATATTTATTACACTTTTAAAATTTACTTTCTATTTTATGCTGCCTCTTTATCTTTACAACAAATTACATTGGTATGATAGTTAATAGGAATATCCTGACATTAGACGAATTTACAATCCAGCAAATGAGAAGTTTTCCTGCAGCAACTGGAGAGTTAAGTAGTTTGTTGCGGGATATAGGGCTAGCATCAAAACGTATCAATGTAGAAGTTAATAAAGCTGGATTGGTTGATATTTTAGGCGATTATGGTACTACAAATGTGCAAGGTGAAGAAGTGAAGAAATTAGATATTTATGCCAATAATCAATTAATGGGCGTTTTAAAACATGGCATTAGTTGTGCAGGTATTGCAAGTGAGGAATTGGATGATATTGTTGTTTTTAATGATGAGGTAAGCAACAATAGTAAATACATATGTATGTTTGATCCTTTGGATGGCAGTGGTAATATTGATGTTAATGTTTCAATTGGTACAATCTTCTCAATCTACAGAAGAGTGAGTACACTAGGTACACCTTGTACAAAAGAAGATTTTCTACAACCCGGAAACAGACAAGTAGCTGCAGGTTATGTAATTTATGGTTCATCAACAATGTTGGTATATGCTACAAAAAGAGGCGTTAATGGTTTTACGCTTGATCCTCAAATTGGTGAATTTAGTTTAAGTCATCCCGATATTCAATGTCCTGCAGATGGAAAAATCTATTCTGTGAATCACGGTAACTTTTTTCAGTATGAACAAGGGGTAAAAGAGTATATAACTTGCTGTCAAAAGAAATCAAAAACTAATGGCGGACCTTATACTCAAAGATATATTGGAAGTATGGTTGCCGATGTACACAGAAATTTAATTAAAGGAGGAATCTTTACTTATCCTGGCACAATAGATAAACCTAAGGGAAAATTACGTTTGTTGTATGAGTGTAATCCTTTTGCATTTATTGTTGAAATGGCAGGTGGAAGGGCAACTGATGGCAAGCAAAGAATCATGGATATTCAGCCAACAGAATTACATCAACGAACACCATTTTTTGTAGGTAGTAAAAATATGATGGATGAATTAGATACTTTCATCAAGGCCGATTAGTCTTTTATTTGTTATGCATTTCAATTTTTGAACAGCTAATAATTCGAATTCGTGAGAAAAATTGTATTGATATTTTGTCTGTTTTTTTGTTGTATAAATATTTATGCTCAAAAAAAAGTACAGGAGCAATTGTATTATTATAGTCCCAAAGGATTGTCTTTTATTCCGCCACTATCAAGACCAGGTTTGGTTTACAACGGAAAATTATACATTGGAAAAACGAAATTGAATGTTCTTTTCAATGAATTGAATGATCCGGAACTCAAAACCTATTTCAAAAAATATAAAGCAAATAAAACAGCTGCTGACATTCTAACTTTTACCGGTGGTTTTGTTTTGCCATTGGCTAATATTTTTATCTCAACCAATCAAGGACAAATCAATTGGTGGTTAATTGGAACAAGTGCATTATTAAATGGTACTGGTGGCTTTTTAAATATACAAGCAGAAAAAAATCTAATCTTAGCCTCTACGTATTTTGATAAAAAAATGGGTTATGCGAATAATATTATTCCTCAGCAACAATCTTTAAGTTTTCGAATTCCATTAAGTAAATAAAACATGAGCAAAACAATCATACAAGTTAATAATTTACATAAGAAATATGGAGATTATCATGCAGTAAAAGGCATAAGCTTTTCGGTTAATGAAGGTGAAATTTTTGGATTACTTGGTCCA
>CANGTN010000123.1 GCA_947456805.1 Chitinophagaceae bacterium
ATCAATCCACTAAAAGTAACCGTTACTGATATTTCCAAAACACACCAATGCAACTTAGCTTTTTATGTGCGCCGAAAACTCAGAGGCTTAGGAATAAAAAAAGGCGTGAAAGTAGTATTTAGTGCAGAAGAAGTTGACCAAGAAAAAATCATTGTTACCGAAAAAGCATATCCCAAAAAATCATTAATCGGTACTATCAGTTACATGCCCGCAATATTTGGTTGCGTAGCTGCAAGTGTTGTTATCAGAGACTTAGCCGATTTACAAGAAGTACAAATAGGTGCAGTGAAGAAGGATGTTTAGTAGTTAGTTATATAGTTATCTATTTTGGAGTTGTGTAGTTTAAGAGTTTATAGTTTAGTAGTTTAAGAAGTTCAAGAGGTTCAAAAAGTTGAAAAAGTTAGATTCAATCTTCTTTTTAGCATCTGTCATCCACCCTGTGTCATCTTTTTTACACGTAATTGCGAGGAAAGAAGCAATGTTCATTTTAAGCAACTCCGATTCCGATTATTTGTTTAATACAACAAATAATCTGCCATTGCATTTTCCCAATTCTGAAGCTTGGTTGCTTGTTCAATTGCTTTCAAAAAAGATTGGAAAGGCAAATCAAACAATGCTTCGTTATTTGGTATACCCATTAATTTATCGAGATGATGTTTCCCGCTTGGATTTACATGTGTAGGGTAGGTTTGCCATTTAAAATCATTGCCATGAATATCTTTTAGCAGCTTTATAAACAACAAAGCGGTAAACACGGGCTGAAATTGCGCAGCATCTTGTACACCAAAGGAAACGCCATTGCATTGTTCATTTGCATATTTACTTTCGGTGGGTGTAAATTGTATGGCTTTCAATACAACATCTTCTTGTATTTGATTAAACACTTCACAAACAGTTGTTGCATCAAACCAAGGTGCACCCGCTATTTGAAACGATTTGTCCGTTCCTCTTCCTTCCGTGATATTCGTTGCTTCCAGCAATCCCAAGCCAGGGTACAACAATGCTGCCTCAAAGTTTTTGATAGCAGGTGATGTGGCAACAAAATCAATTCCCCATTGTGGTTGAAACAGGTTTCTGTTCCAGTTGGTGCAACGAATCACTTCCAATGCAACTTGCAGTTTTTTTACTGCATTAAAGTACAGTGCTAGTTCGCCTATTGTACAACTATGCCTCAAAGGAATTTGCCATCGGCCAATAAAACTCGAACAGTTCAATGCATCTAGCATCGGCCCTTCAGCCAAAGCAATATTTCCTGAAATTGGGTTTGGTCTGTCCAATACAATCATTTGCTTTTTGTATTCAGCACACGCCTCCATTACATAAGTCATTGTCCACAAATAAGTATAATACCTGCAACCAATATCGGGTATATCAAACAACACAATATCTATGTTTTCTAGGTCTTTTGCAGAGGGTTGCAATTGACTTCCATACAAGCTGATGATTGGCAAATTTGTCAATGCATCTGTTCCATGATGCATCAATTGGCCGTCTGCACCTTGTACATCCAATCCATGTTCGGGAGCAAATAAAGTAGTAATATTAAAATCATTATCAACTAGCTTTTTTCTACTAGAAATCAATGTGTTAGTAGTTGCAGCATGATTGGTAACAAGTGCAATTCTTTTCGATTTCCAAGAAGGATTTTGTTGTAGCAAATTATCAATTCCAAACTGAACCATTGTTGTTAATTTGTATCTTTTGTAAAGCCCGTTTCTGTTTTTAAAGATTCTACAACATTAAAAATAATCGGACATCTTTCATAATGCATGAAAGTAGTAAATAATCGCTGTTTAAAATTGGGCAAGTGCATAGCAGGAAATTCTTTGCATCCCGCAAACCGATGTGTGTAAACGGTGCATTTATTGTCACTCAAAAAGTTACAGGGAATTGTATTCATCAGCATCAATCCGTTGCTGCCTTTTTCTAAATAAGTTGCATCAAATGATTCTCTGTCGGTTTGTAAATGCTGGGATAAATCATTCGCTTCATCTTCCGAAACATTGATCATTAAACTCTTACAGCAATTGCCGCATTGTGTACAATCAATAGATGATTCGGTTTTTTTGTTAATGTTTTCAACTAAGTTGTCCAATAAAATTCCGTCTTGAAATTTTAAAAAATCCTGAAAATCTATATTTTCCTGATGTTTTTCCGATGCAATATTTTTAATATTTTGAAGATCAGTAATCATGTACAAACCTAAGATTTAAACAAATACCGACAATTAACCTATTCTTTTATCCACAATTAAACGCACCTTGTTTATAAACAGTACTTTGCCAACTTATCTAGATTTTTAGATTTGTATGTTTTAAAGCATAGTGTTTTTGGTTCGGAATTTGGTAGTGAATCACAATTATATTTTTATGGCAGAAATGAAACCGCAGTCTGGTTACACGGAAGATGATATTAAGAGTCTCGATTGGAAAGAACACATTCGGTTACGTCCGGGGATGTACATCGGAAAATTAGGCGATGGCTCCGCACCCGATGATGGGATTTATGTGTTGGTAAAAGAGGTGATGGACAATTGTATTGACGAACATACAATGGGATATGGTCGTCATATAGATTTAACAATAGAAAACAAAACAGTTACCATTCGTGATTATGGAAGAGGGATTCCATTGGGTAAAGTAGTAGATGTAGTAAGTAAAATTAATACCGGTGCAAAGTACGATAGCAATGCTTTTCAGAAAAGTGTCGGGTTGAATGGCGTAGGTACTAAAGCAGTTAATGCACTGAGTCATTATTTTAAAGTAGAAAGTTTTAGAGAAGGCAAATCAAAAGTTGCGGAATTTGAAAGAGGCAATTTAACCAAAGAACACAAAGAAACAGCGACTAAAGATGAAAACGGTACAATGGTTACATTCATTCCAGATGAAACAATTTTTACCAACTTCAAATTTTTATACGAATACTTAGACAACCAACTTTGGAATTATTGTTATTTAAATGCAGGGTTGGTAATCAACTTCAATGGCAAACGTTACGTAAGTAAAAATGGATTACATGATTTGCTTTCCCGCAAGACGAATCCCGATGAACTGCGTTATCCAATTATACATTTAAAAGGCGATGATATTGAAGTGGCAATCAGTCACAACAATGATTACGGAGAAGATATTTTTTCTTTTGTAAATGGTCAATACACCACACAAGGCGGAACGCATCAGCAGGCTTTCAGAGAAGCTTATGTAAAAGTTATTCGAGAGTTTTTCAAGAAAGATTATGATGCATCAGACATACGTACAAGCATTGTTGCTGCTGTTAGTGTGCGTGTACAAGAACCTGTTTTTGAAAGTCAAACCAAAACAAAATTGGGTTCATCCGTTGTTGCACTGAACGGGCCAACAATGAAAAAATTTGTAGAAGAATTTCTGAGTAAAGAACTTGATAATTTTTTACACAGAAATACACCTGTTGCAGATGCCCTAAAGAAAAGAATTGAACAAAGTGAAAAGGAAAGAAAAGAACTGAGTGGTATCAGAAAGCTTGCAAACGAACGTGCCAAAAAAGCCAATCTGCACAATAAAAAATTACGTGATTGCAGGATTCACTTCAATGATGAACCTCCAACAAAAAACAAAGAAGAATTTATTACACTGCAAG
>CANGTN010000124.1 GCA_947456805.1 Chitinophagaceae bacterium
AACTGATGCTGTTATCAACATTGGCTTTAAAAGCGATGGATTAATTTCTTTAAATGAATTCCGTGACTTGCAAGGTGTTAAAGTTGGTGATGTTGTAGAAGTAATGGTTGTAGAAAAAGAAGACAGACAAGGTAATTTACATTTAAGTCGTAAGAGTGCAAGAATTTTCCGTGCTTGGGAGCGTATCATGGAAGTTCATAAAACCGGAGAAGTTGTTACAGGATATGTAACAAGTAAAACCAAAGGTGGTTTGATTGTAGATGTATTTGGAATGGAAACTTTCTTGCCGGGTTCTCAGATTGATGTAAAACCTGTAACCGATTACGATCAGTTTGTTGGGAAAACAATGGAATTTAAAGTAGTGAAAATCAATGAAACTATTAAGAACGCCGTTGTATCTCACAAAGCTTTAATTGAAAGCGATATCGAAGCACAACGTGCAGAAATCATGAGCAAACTAGAGAAAGGACAAGTATTGGAAGGCACGGTTAAGAACATCACAGACTTCGGTGCTTTCATGGATTTAGGTGGCTTAGATGGTTTGTTATATATCACCGATATTTCTTGGGGCAGAATTTCTCACCCAAGTGAGGTATTGAAAATGGATCAAAAAATCAATGTTGTAGTATTGGATTTTGATGATGATAAAAAACGTATTAGCCTTGGGTTGAAACAATTAACTCCGCACCCTTGGGATGTTTTACCTGAAGGTTTGGCAGAAGGTACAATTGTAAAAGGTAAAGTTGTAAACATTGAAGATTATGGTGCTTTCTTAGAAATCCAACCGGGCGTTGAAGGTTTGGTTCACGTAAGTGAAATTACTTGGGCTAATACACCTGTAAATGCTAAAGAATTCTTTAAGTTAGGAGATGAGCATGAAGCTAAAGTTGTTACACTTGATAAAGACACTCGCAAAATGAGTTTGTCTATTAAACAAATGACCAATGATCCTTGGAGTTCAATCGAAAATCAATTCCCTGAAAACAGCAAGCGCAAAGGTTTGGTAAAAAATATTACTCCTTATGGTGTATTTGTTGAATTAGAGCCAGGAATTGGTGGAATGATTCACATCAGTGATTTAAGCTGGTTGAAACGTTTCAATCACCCTTCTGATTATGTAAAAGTTGGCGAACATATTGATGTTATCATTTTAAGCATCGACAAAGAAAATCGCAAATTGCAATTAGGTCACAAGCAATTGGAAGAAGATCCTTGGAATGCATTAGAAGAAACTTTTGCAGTAGGTTCAATCCACGAAGCCTTAGTTACTCGTAAAGATGATAAAGGGGCTTTGGTACAATTACCTTATGGTTTAGAAGGATTCGTTCCTAACCGTCATACATTTAAAGAAGACGGCAAGCAATTGGTAAATGACGAAACCGCACAATTCGTAGTAATTGAATTTGACAGAAACGAAAAACGTATCGTGTTAAGCCATACCCGTATTTGGGAACAAGCTAAAGTTGAAGAAGTAGAAGCTGAAAAGAAAGAAGCTAAAGTACAAGCTGAACAAACTAAAAAAGCAGTGAAAGCAGTACAAGCTAAAGTTGAAAAATCTACTTTAGGAGACTTGGGTGCATTGGCTGATATCCGTGCAAAATTAGAAGGCGGAGAAAACGAAGCTAAATAGTTTTACAAGCTTAATTTAAACTTAAGATCCTGCTGAATTTCACCAGGATCTTTTTTTTATGAAAACTGATTGGCTTAGACTTTTAGTTGTATTAAACTGAATCAGTCAATATATTGTTGCAATATATGTTGTAATTGTTTGGCCTGAAAAATACCGCTTTGTCTCCATTTTGATACTCCATTTTTAAAAATCATTAATGTAGGCACACTTTGAATTTGGTATGCTTGCGCCATACTCGGATTTTTGTCAATATCAATCTTTATAATGGTTACAGTATCTTTTAACTCATCTTTTACTTGTTTTAAAATGGGAGCCATCATTTTGCAAGGACCACACCATTCTGCAAAAAAATCTATTAATACGGGCTTATTACCCTGTATGATTTCTTTTAAACTTTTATTGGCTGTCATACACTTTCCGATTTAAATTTTTTGTATCAAACTATTCCATGCACCACCATTATACACTTCCAAACCGGCTACTGATAATGTTGATTTTGCCATTCCACTTCTTGCACCACTTCTACAACAGGTAATGATTGGCTTATTTTTTTTCTTTAATTCAGCAATTGTTCCTGAAATTTTATCCAAAGGAATATTTATGGAAGATTTAATATGACCAGCTTTGTACTCTTTGGGAGTTCTTACATCAATAATAATTGCTCCTGATTCAACTAGTTTTTTGTAATCAGTTCTTTTGCCAAAAATTTTTCTAATTGCTTGTATCATTTGTTTTGTTTTTATACTGTAATTTAATAAATATTATTGGTATGGCAAATGAAATTATGTAATCGAGAATTTCCCTTTTTGGATTAAAAATTATTCTTATAATAATATATTATTAGGTTATTTTTTTTGAATTATTATTTCAGATTTACTTTTTGATGATTTAAAAATTTCATTGATAGTTTTTTAGTCCCACTAACAGTTAAGTTCAAGTAAAAAGTTTAAATTCCAAAAATATTCAACCATTGGCAATGATTATATAATTTCCCAGATTAATTTAAAATTTCAACAAGGCTTGTATAATTATTTTTTTCAACTATCATAGAAAATTAAAATGAATGTTTTGAAGTTATTTATAATTTGTAATACCAATATTTTACGCCATTCGAGTACTCCTGATTCCATGGACATACATGCATTCAAGTTATTTTAAAAATTTGATTCTTGAATGAATCACAACTTAAAATCTTATAGTTTGATCTTTCAGATTTTTAATAATTTAAATCCACAACTAGAACGGTTTCTTTAATTTTCTAATTATTTTGTTTTGAAGTTTTGTTGCTAAGAATAAAACCCTATATTTGCAGCCCGCTAAAATAAAAGTGGTAAGATCTTAGAGAAAAGAATGGTAAAAATGTTTTAAGATTTATCGATATAAATTTGGTAGATTGGAAAAGGCACCTACCTTTGCACTCCCTTCAAAAAAGGGAAAGTAAAAAAAGCCAAAAGTTCTTTGAAAGTATGGAAGCAACAGCAGCAAAAATTCGTTAGAATTTATGTAAGGTTACAAGCATCAATTTAATTAATAACTAACGTTAATTTCAAGATTTGAAGTTAAAGTCAGTCAAACTCATTTACAATGGAGAGTTTGATCCTGGCTCAGGATGAACGCTAGCGGCAGGCTTAATACATGCAAGTCGTGGGGCATCGCAGGTAGCAATACTGGGCGGCGACCGGCAAACGGGTGCGGAACACGTACACAACCTTCCTTCAAGCGGGGGATAGCCCAGAGAAATTTGGATTAATACCCCATAATATATATGATAAGGCATCTTATTAATATTAAAGCTTTTGCACTTGATGATGGGTGTGCGTCTGATTAGGTAGTTGGCGGGGTAACGGCCCACCAAGCCTTCGATCAGTAGCTGATGTGAGAGCATGATCAGCCACACGGGCACTGAGACACGGGC
>CANGTN010000125.1 GCA_947456805.1 Chitinophagaceae bacterium
CATTTTTTTCTCAACTGATATTTTCATATTACGTTTTCCATTTTGTATGTTGCTTTTTACCTGCATTAAATTGTAACCTGTATTTTCTACAATTTCCTGATAAGTTTTCTTTTCAAGATAAAATAAAGTTATGCAAGTTTTTTGCTCGGTATTTAATTCAGTGATACTTGATTCAATAAAAGTGAGCATTTTTTCTTTCTCAATTTGTAATTCTTTGCTGTCTTCTTCTGATTTCAGTTGTATTAATTCATCGGCAGAGATAATAATGTTTTTATTTCTCAATTTCATTAAACAATGATTACGAGCAACCATATAAATCCAACTTTTAAAATAATCTACTTTATACTTTTCCAGTTCACCAATGACTTTTAAAAATATTTGTTGTACACTGTCTTTTGCTTCTTCTTCATTTTTTAAATATTTCATGCAAGTACCCAACAACAATAAAGTATATCGTTGCAACAAAATACCAACCCATTTATTGTCTTTATCGTTGTAAAACAATTGAAGCAACTCAGAATCGGTAATATGTGTATACTTGTCTTGAGGCACTAATGTATAGATTGAGGGTTTATTTTATTAAGATGCAAGAATTAAAAAAATTCCCAAGCGTTTGTGAAAATTAATTTCCTTTTTTTTCCATTCAGCAATAGTTTTTGTCTGAATACTTTCTGAAGTGCCGGTAATATCTACTGCAATACAAAATTTTGTTTCGGGCAAACAGTAATCTGTAATGTGCTTTATCAGTTGATTGTTTCGATATGGTGTTTCAATAAAAATTTGTGTGCAATTTCTTTTTTGGCTATCTAATTCAAGAGCTTTGATTTTATTTTTTCTTTCCAAACTATCAATTGGCAAATAGCCATGAAACTGAAAGCAATTGCCATTCAAGCCACTTGCCATGAGCGCAAGAATGATAGAATTGGGTCCTACCAAAGGTTTGACAGTTGCATTTAATTGTTGGGCAGCTGCTACCAGGATTTCTCCAGGATCGGCAATTGCGGGGCAGCCTGCATCGCTGATGATGGCTATATTTTTCCCTTGTTGTAATAAGTTTTTAAAATTTGATACTACTTCTTTTTCGGCTTTGTGTATTGCATGCCATTGATAGTCATCAATCACCATTTGTGGCCAAAGCTTTTTTAAATAGCGTCTTGTTGTTTTTTCAGTTTCAACAAAAAATACGGTACAGTTTTTTACAGCATCTATAATATAATTGGGTATCGTATTCAATCCATCCTCATGCAAGAATGTAGGTATTAAATAAACGGTTCCTAAAGCCATGGAATAATGTTATTTGTTATGTAGTAAAAGTAAATGATTGGTTGATATTGATTTGATTTTTTGAAAACAAATCAATTATTATTAAACGTTATTGTTGAATAATGATTGGAACGTACAAGTGTGCGACGCAAGAAGAGCTACATTATTGTTCTGTAGTACACCTAAAAACTAAAACTTCGGACAATGAATATTTCTGTCGGTATTGGGGCGAAGTGCATAGATTAAAGAAATTTCTATACCGCCTCGACTGTTGCTTGCAGTTTTGAGCGATGATGTATTGATATCATAAGTGGTTCCTAAACGAAAATCGCCAAATTCGAGACCAATGTAGGGCATAATCGCATCTTTTAAACGAACCCATGAACCTACAAAAAGACTAGTTGGTTTTTCTGTTCCTTCTTCATTTAAATTGAACTGCATTGCACCACCTAGTACAGTTTCATTAGCACCTGCTTGCATACTATACAATGCACTTACATGAAATGTATTTTTTAATCCAACACCAAAATATCCACCACCATGAATCGTTGTTCTTGGATTTAAAATATAATTTGCTCCGGTAAAAGTTTGCTTTGGTCTTGTGATATGATACATGCTGACACCCAGGTAATAATTATTTCTGTCGTTGCTGCTGCCGGAGTATAATACTCCTGCATTAAAATCAACATAGTTAGATTTAAGAGAAGCGGGGTTAGTAAAAATTTCGTTGGTAACACCTGTAAAACCTAAAGAGGTTAACTGGTCTTCAAATTTAAGATTAGTAGTGTTAATGAGCATATTGGCATATGTAGCTTGAAAGCCAACGCCAATTTGATTGTACCCATCTTCATCCAATCCTTTGTGGAATGCAGTTGAAAAAGATGCATAGTTAAAGTTAACAGCACCATTGGCACTATTATCATTATATGCCATAAATCCAACGCCCCAATCATCTGTGTAACCAATGCTATTTTGAAGAATATGAAAATCAGCAGAGGCTGTTGAAGTGGTGTACGCTTTATTTATTTCAGGCCACTGATTTCGATAGTTTCCTGCTACTCTCACCGTGCCATTAAACTTGCCTGTTAAGGCTGGATTTAATGTAAGTGGGGAAGCAAAAAACTGAGAAAAATGGGGATCTTGCCCATGGGTTGCCGTGACGATAGATATTAAAAAAAATAAGGTAATAAGTTTTCTCATGTATAAATAAGATAAAATTAAGTAAATCTTACTTGTTAAAATATGATTTAAATATTCTAACATTTGACTTTAAGATTTGTTTACCAAAGAAAACTAAGATTGCATTTTTGTGCCGTATGCCAAATCACCCGCATCGCCTAAGCCTGGAACAATGTAGCCTTTTGCAGTAAGTTCATCATCAATATCGGCGCACCAAATTTTAATGTTGCTGCCATACTCTCTTTGTATAAATTCAATTCCAACAGTACTTGCAATTGCACATACAACATGAATGGTTGCAGGTTTATATTCGGCTTGCATTACTGAAATTGTTTTGATGATAGACGCACCTGTAGCTAACATTGGATCGCTAATGATAACAGTTCTGTTTTCTAATGATGGGCAACTCATATAATCCAAACTAATTTCAAAACTTCCATCACCATGATGCTTACGATAGGCTGAAATAAAGGCATGATCTGCTTTGTCAAAATAATTCATCATACCATGATGTAAAGGCAAACCGGCTCTTAGTATTGTAGCTAATACCGGTTGTGCAGTTAATTTTTTACTGTTGTGTATACCCAATGGAGTTTGTGTTTCCACTTCATTCCAATCAAGTTCTTTGCTTATTTCATAAGCCATTACCTCACCAATACGTTCTAAATTTCTACGAAAACGCATACGATCATTTTGAACATTGACATCTCGTAATTCACTTACCCAATTGGTTATAAGACTATGTTTTAAACTTAAGTTGACTAACATTTTATTGTATTAATTATTGATTCAAAACTAATTATTACTTTGCAATATTGGGTTTTTTCTTTCTAATATCAATTATTACTATTTTGAATTTCAGAGATTGCAAGATTACTATTGTACATTAAAACCAATATTATTGAATGTAAAGGCTTGCAAATAAACATTTGCACTATATTTAGACCAATAAATTAATAATAATTGCTAAAAGACCTCATCATTTCTATTCAGGCTTA
>CANGTN010000126.1 GCA_947456805.1 Chitinophagaceae bacterium
CAATACAGTTACAGATTTGGTTTTTATTTGAATAAAGAAAAAACAAGAGCACTGGAAATTAATTTTGACCATGCAAAATATATTGTTACCGATTTTCAAAAGGTATTGGTAACCGGAACTATTGATGGTAAACAAGTGAATGGTGACAGCATTTTAAACCCTAAAAATTTTTTACATTTTGAACATACCGACGGTGCAAACTGGCTGCATTTTAATTACGTGCAACAACAAACATTAGCCCACACAGCAGGCTCAAAAAGAAAGCTGTTAACCTGGCTTTGGAAAGCAGGTGCGGGTATCAATATTCCAAGAACTGATTTTACATGGAGAGGAGATCAACTAAATAATAACTTTCATATTGCAGGTTATAACATCAGTGCTGAAAGTGGTTTCAGGCTATATCCTAGCAAAAAATTTTTTATTGAAACAACAGGAAAAACCGGATATGTACGATATGTAAATGCATTGGCAAATACAACTACATCAAGTGGTAACATAGCAAAACATGGATTCGGATATTTTGAAGTGATTGGAACATTTGGATTTGATATCAATTTTTAAGTTTGTAAAAAACAAAACATGTACGAGCACAAGAAACAGCCATTAGCACCTAAAATTGTTTATTACAAACGTGTACTTAGGAATCTCTTTTATATGACTCTGTTATTGATTTTCTGTTTATCATTAGGTGTTTTAGGATACCATTATACATCAGACATTGCATGGATTGATAGCTTACACAATGCAAGTATGATATTGAGTGGCATGGGGCCTGTGGTTGAAATGACAACAAATTCAGGAAAATTATTTAGCAGTTTTTATGCATTGTTCAGCGGTGTTGCATTTATCACTAATATTGGTTTATTGCTTACGCCGATTGTACATCGTTTTTTTCATAAGATGCACATGGAAGAATAGTTAAATTGTAAATCATAGATCACACTTCAAATCATAGCAAAATTGTAAAAACCACAGCCCAAAATTTTGGGTTTGATTTCTGTGGTATTGCCAAAGCAGAACTTTTATCTGAAGATGCCAAACGATTGGAAAAATGGCTCAGCAAAAACATGCACGGCAGTATGCAATACATGGAAAATCATTTTGAATTAAGAATTGATCCCCGAAAATTAGTGCCCGATGCAAAGTCTGTTATCACGCTAATGAAAAATTATTATCCTGCTGCCAATCAAGAAAGCAATACCCCAAAAATTGCCAAATATGCTTACGGAAAAGATTATCATGAAGTAATCAGAGAACAATTGAAAGAATTTTTATTTGAATTAAATAAACAAATTGGTGCAATTCATGGACGTGGATTTGTTGATTCAGCTCCGGTTTTAGAAAGAGCATGGGCGGTAAAAAGTGGTTTGGGTTGGATTGGGAAAAATGGAAATTTAATTACCAAACAAAGTGGTTCATTTTATTTTATTGCAACATTGATTGTAGATATTGAATTAGCTTATGATGATATTTTTGTAAAAGATTATTGTGGCAGTTGCACACGATGCATTACGAGCTGCCCCACCGAGGCAATATTGCCAGATAAAGTGATTGATGGCAGCAAATGTATTTCTTACTATACCATTGAATTGAAAGATGCAATCATCCCACAAGAGATGCAAGGCAAATTTGATAATTGGATGTTTGGCTGTGATGTTTGTCAGGATGTTTGCCCATGGAACAAATTCAGCAAGCCAAATAATGAAATTAATTTCATACCAATCCCCAAAATACTAAACCTAACGACCCAAGAATGGCAAGATATGAGTGAAGCTACGTTCAAAGAAATATTTAAAGACTCCCCTCTAAAAAGAAGTAAATGGAAAGGAATACAAAGGAATTTGAAATTTTTAAATAAACTAGAATAAATAACTGCAGTTTTAAATAGCTTTTTTGGAAAACAAACTTTCTGTTATTACCAATCATCTCATTTTGATTCTAAGTGATTCATCATACAGAAGATTTTGCTTTTACTTCAAACTGTTGTATTAAAATCATTTTTGGATTGTCTGGATACTAATTTTTTCAAAATAACATTTCTAGTTATCATTGAATTTGAAAGAAATCCTAACCTATATCAAAAAGCAAAGCAATAAATTATTTGTACCTATTTTATTGTTTTTTAAGGCTGACAATTTTTGTAAAAACTTGTAAATGGGGTAATGTTAAAATAGATATACCAATGAATATGTTTGAAATGATAAGATCATTATTTTGAAATTTGGAAGTAAAAAGTATAAAAAATACAATTCCTGTCCAAGCCAAAACTGTGTAGGGAATTGCCTTTTTTATTAACTCCAACCACCCTTTGTATGTATTGGCAAATTCCAGTTGATTTCTTATCAGATTAAATGAAATTAAAGAATGCCAACAGCCAAAATAAAAAGCGAAACTTAAATAAAAAGGCAGTGAATAAATAACAACAATCAATATAACTGCTTGAAAAGCAAACGAATATACTTTATTTTTATTGTACCCAATTTTTGGCAACCAGCACACCAAAGTTAAAAGGTATGCCAATAAAATACAAGCAATTGGTAAAGTAAAACTATTTCCAATCTTTATCCAAAGCGCCTGATTGATAAATTTTGGCAGCAGAACGGCTAAAACAGGAGCGGCATAGTCAATATGACTTACGATTATGAAAACTATTAGCAGAAGTCCAAACAATGAATACAGCCATCTATCTAAATATTTTTTTTGATGTATCTGCCAGTCAATTTCTCCAAAGTGGTAAGCAGTTAAACCGATAAAAAGGATAAAAGCGAATGAAGGAAAGAAATACCATAAAATTCCATATGCCAACATATTTATCAAATATTTAAAAATAAAATTTAATTTGAAAATCAATTTATTAGAATGTATTATTATCTTTTTTTCAATAAAAAAATCTAATGATCCATGTGGCACTCCTGTTATTGCAAGCACAGCAAAGAAGACAAACATTTGCGTTTGCTCTGGTATAGAAATAGCTTTAGTAACAACCACTAACAGTATACCAACAATTAACAATCGTTTTCTAATTGGCTCAAGAAATATCATTATTTAGATTTTAGAATTGCCTTTAAAAAAGGTTTTTTTGGTAGACGTAAAAAAATCAAACACTCTTGCAAAACCATTGTTTTCTCATCTAAAAACTTCAAAACTGTTGCTATTTTATTGTTTTTAAATAGTGAATAAAAAATATTATTCATTGTAAACGACTCATAATCAATGATATGTAAAAATAATTTATCATAA
>CANGTN010000127.1 GCA_947456805.1 Chitinophagaceae bacterium
AACTCCTATTTACAAATAAAATTTATGGAAAGAATAAAATTAAACTTACCTGAACAATTTTTGTTTTCTACCAATATTGCTGTGAGAATCACAGACATCAACTATGGTGGGCATGTAGGCAATGATAGTTTTCTTTCTTTAATTCATGAAGCAAGACAACAATTTTTAAACCAATTCCAATACTCTGAAATGAACTTTGCTGGAACAAGTTTAATTATGGCAGATGTTGCAGTTGAATACAAGAAAGAATTGAGTTATGGAGATGTTGTAAAAATTTCTGTAACTGCTACCAGCTTCGATAAATTAGGCTTTGATATTTTTTATTTATTAGAAGTAATGCATGAAGAAAAAAATTATGTAGCGGGTAAAGCAAAAACAGGAATGATGTGTTTTGATTATCAAAATAAAAAAAGAACACAAGTTCCGGATGAGGCAATCATAAAATTTACAACCGCTTAAATTCTACACAAAAATTCAAAACACAAACCCAATCGTAACACTTATTTTCGCAAAAAAAATATTTATGGAATTGAACATTTTGATAGCTGAAGTTTGGAATGACAGATCATTACTTAAAGATGAAAAATACACCAATGCAATACGGGCTGTAATTGAAGAGGTAGACAAGGGAAGATTAAGAACTGCATCACCTGTTGAAAATGGTGTATGGAAAGTAAATGAATGGGTGAAACAAGCAATTCTATTGTATTTCGGTATTCAGCAAATGCAAACATGGGAACTAGCTCCATTTGAATTTTACGATAAAATGTTGTTGAAAAAAGATTATGCAAGTATGGGTGTACGTGCTGTTCCACATGCAGTTGCAAGATATGGCGCATACCTCGCAAAAAATGTAGTATTAATGCCTAGCTATGTAAATATTGGGGCTTATGTGGATGAAGGTACAATGGTTGACACATGGGCAACCGTAGGCAGTTGTGCGCAAATTGGCAAAGGTGTTCACCTTAGTGGTGGTGTTGGAATTGGTGGTGTTTTGGAACCGTTACAAGCAAGTCCTGTAATCATTGAAGATGGTTGTTTTATCGGCAGTAGATGTATTGTTGTAGAAGGTGTAATTGTAGAAAAAGAAGCAGTGCTTGGCGCTAATGTAGTATTAACTCAATCTACTAAAATTATTGATGTAAGCGGAGATACGCCTACTGAGATGAAAGGTAGAGTTCCGGCGAGAAGTGTTGTAATTCCTGGAAGTTACAACAAGAAATTTCCTGCAGGTGAATTTGGTGTCGGATGTGCACTCATCATCGGCAAACGCAAGCCTAGCACAGATTTGAAGACAAGTCTTAATGATGCACTGAGAGATTTTAATGTAAGTGTTTAATCACTTCCACCTTTCAGTGATTATATTATTTTAATCCTATAACAGCTCCACTTAATTTTTTATAGACGTGGGGCAGTACTTTTTTAAACCGGTCATAAGTAGCCAAAGAAATATTGTTGGTATCAAAAGGCACATACTGTACATATTGTTTTTTAGCACCTGCTACCCTGCTATATTTATACTGGTATGTAAACCAACCATCAGACTGCAAGCTCACTTCAGCCAATGAAGTATTAGGAATTGCAATAAAAAACTGATTACTTAAATCTGTGTTTTTATTACTCAATAAAGTGTTCTTTAATTGTTGTTGATGTAATACAACATAAGCTGCCTTTGCTGTTTCCACCGCAGGGTCTATCAGTTGTACATGATTTGCCAATACATTTCTATAACGATAATTCCCATTTTTTTGATAGTTATATAATTCAACCAACACTTTTTGAATAGTATCTTTCATATAAGGATAATGCGTACAACCTAAAATCAAAGTATTCATGGGTGAAGCAACTTTATTATATCGCATTTTTTCCAACAAACTCACTAAATGATAACGCACATAATTTGCAGGTTCATTAATTTGAACATCGGTACAAATACCTTTATCATCATACTCACACAACAATTGGTTGTAGCTTTTATTAAACCGATACATCTCTAATAAAGCTGTATCTATTGGATAATTTTCATTTTTATAAGATGGACCTTTGTAACCTTTTCTAGGCGTTTTAGCTGTATCGATATAATAACTCCAATCTCTGTCTATACTCTCTGCAAGACCAACTCCACCCTGACTTACAATAGATAAATTATTCATTCCGTAACTCTTTGCCATTGCCTGTAATGTCAATGGATATCCATTACTTGCAACAGTTCCTGCTGTTGCAAAAACACCAATGGTACCTTGTTGTTTTTTTTGATAATCAAGTGCTGCTTTCGAGCCGGCTTCAATTACACCAATAACAGGAAAAGTAACATCAGAAACTGATTGTGAAAATTTTTTTACTTCAGGCAAAGCATAAGCTGTGGCAGTGTTACAAGCCAGTATAATCATTTTTACAGACAACTTTTTTTGCGGCATCCAATTCTCTTTTTCTTTGGTAACAAATGTTTGCTGTAAAAAAAAGTTCATGTTTTTTAAGATGTGTTCTTTCAGTAAATCTGTTTTTTGTTCGGCTGCATAATTACCATAAGGCATGTTTGCCTGATCTGCCAGATACTGATAATATTCACCCGCAAAATCTAACTTGCCATCAGCGCCGGGTTTGCCTGTAACATTATTAAAAGCATCTAATGTTAGCATTGCTTCTAAAACAGTAAGCCCTCCGGTTCCTGAGTCAAAAACGCCAATCGGATTATTGTTTAGTTTAACTTCTTTTTTTTGTGCAATAGCTTCAAAACTTAACACCAACATCAACAAGAATAAATGAAATGCTTTCATGAAAAATGATTTATACAAGTATAGTTCTATTACTTTGTGTAATGTAATATGAATTTTTCAATTTTTATCAAACAAGTTAACACTTTATAAATTTAATATCCGGTAAAACCCAATGAAATCAATACCTAATCAGCAAATTAAACTATCAGGATTTCTGATTACGTTATTGGGTGCAATATTATTTTCAACAAAAGCAATCTTTATAAAACTTGCTTTTGCAGATACAAAAGTAGACGCAGTAACATTACTTTCTTTACGAATGCTTGTTGCACTTCCGTTTTATGTTGCAGCTGCAATAATAAGTTATAGAAAGCCAACAAATCAACCTATCACCAAAGTTCAATGGATGAAAATTTTCCTTCTCGGATTATTGGGATATTATATAAGCAGCTTATGCGACTTCATTGGATTACAATTTATTTCAGCCGGATT
>CANGTN010000128.1 GCA_947456805.1 Chitinophagaceae bacterium
GAAAGATTAATTCTTTTTATATATCCAACTCTGGCAATATTAATTAACACATTTGTTTTTAAAATAAAACTTTCTAAAACACAATTAGCAGCATTAGTACTTACCTATTTAGGAATTGGCATTGCCTATTTTGGTGAAATGAAAATTGATACTGGAAATCCTAATTTTTATTATGGATCTTTTATGGTTTTTTTATGTGCCGCAACGTACTCCGTTTACATTGTAGGTACAGGAAAATTAGTGCCCAAAGTAGGTGTAACAAGATTTACAGCAAATGCAATGCTGGCAGCTACTACAGGCATTTTCATTCATTTTATTTCAACTCGTTCAATACATCAAATTACTTACAGCAACAGCCTGTTGTATTATTCACTGGCACTGGGAATAGTTGCAACTGTGCTTCCATCTTTTATGATTAGCAATGGAATGAAAATAATTGGTATCAACAACGTTGCAGTCATCACATCAATTGGGCCTGTAAGCACTATTATACAAGCACATTTTGTTTTACATGAACCAATTTTCACAGAACAATTAATAGGAACCATATTGGTAATTATTGGAGTATTATTAATTGGCAGAAAAGCTGCAATTGAAAATTCATAACAAAAAAAATGCCGATAAAAAATTATCGGCATTTAAACAGAACATTAAAATATTATTCCCAAATTTCTTCTTTCCCTTGTAACCACAATTTCACACTTTCGGTTGTAACGCTTTTTGGTCTTTCTAATGCAAAGCCCAAAGCTCTGTCCCAGCAAAGACTTGAAAGTACACCTAAAGCTCTGCTCACAGCAAATAGAACTGTATAAAATTCATATTCTACCAACCCGTAATGGACTAATAATGCACCGCTATGCGCATCTACATTTGGCCAAGGATTTTTAATTTTTCCAAGTCCTTGTAATATTGGTGGTACTGTTTCGTAGATATTCCAAACCGTACGACATAATTTATCTTCAGGCATGTGCTTTTTACCAAATTCCATTTGTGCTGTAAACCTTGGATCAGTTTTGCGTAACACCGCATGGCCATATCCCGGAACAACTTTACCACCTTCTAAAGTATCTTTTACATATTGCTCAATTTGTTCTTTAGTTGGCAAATCTGTTCCTAATTTTTCCTGCATTTCAAAAATCCATTTAATTACTTCCTGATTAGCCAATCCATGTAAAGGACCCGCCAAACCATTCATTCCAGCTGCATAACTTAAATATGGATCACTCAAAGCACTACCCACCAAATGTGTGGTATGTGCCGATACATTTCCACCTTCATGATCTGCATGAATCGTCATATATAAACGCATCAACTCTTTAAAACTTTCATCATTGTAACCCATCATGTGTGCAAGATTTCCTGCCCAGTCCAACAAGCCATTGGGTTGTATATGCTCATTATTTTTATACTTTCTTCTATAGATATAAGCAGCAATACGAGGTAGTCTTGCTATTAAATCCATAGCATCATCATAAATTGGATTCCAATAATCTTTCTTATTTATTCCTTTTGCATATTCTTTTGCAAATTGACCTTCTGTTTGCAATGCCATTACACCAACTACGAACATGGTCATTGGATGTGTACTTAATGGCAAAGCATCTATTGTTGCAAATACATGGTTTGGAACATGGCTTCTTCTTTGCCATACACTTGTTAAATGCTGCACATCTTCTTCACTTGGTAATTCCCCTATTAACATTAAATAAAACAAACCTTCCGGCAATGGTTCATTGCCACCTTCAGCCTTTGGTAATTTTTTTTGTAATTCAGGAATGGTATAACCACGAAAACGAATCCCCTCTTGGGCATCTAACAAACTTGTTTCTGTTACAAGCCCGGTTATACCTCGCATACCCTGATAAATTTGAGCAAGTGTAACTTCCCCTACTTTTTTGTTACCATGTTCTTTTAAAATATCTTTAATCTCTGCGTTAGCGATATCGGCCTTCGCTTTAAATCTGTCTTTTATGATTCCCATTTTTTAAATTTTTTTATAAGAAATACTTTTGCAAAATTGATTAGTCCATAAAAAATTGAAATATTTTCTCAATCAATTGGAATGTAGTTGTGGCACAATCATTTTATGGCACAAAAATATGGCTAAAAGTAAAGCAACAAAATTCTATATTAAAAGAAATACTATAAGGTTGTTAAAAAAACTACTAAAACGAAATAGATTTAGGAAAACAGAATTCGCAAACCAGTTTGATAAAAAACCTAAACTTATTTAGGTGCTTTTTTATAAATGTAATATGCAATAAAACAAAATACGATATTGGGTATCCAGGCTGCCAACATTGGCGGCAAATCACCTTTAGTTGAAAATATTGTTGAAAACTTATCGGTAATAATAAAAACTGAAGCAGTCATAAAACCCAATGCTAGATGCATTCCACTGCCTCCCCTTACTTTTCTTCCAGCAACAACTGCTCCAATAATAGTTAACAGAAATACTGTAAATGGCGTGGCGTCTCGTTTATACCGTTCTACTTTTAAAGTATTCAATCCTTCAGAACCTCTCAACTCTTCTAAATGGATATACCTTTTTAATTCGGGTGTGGTTAATTTACTTTGAGCATAATTATCACGCTTCAAATCAAAAGGCATAAAACTAAATTTGCAATACCTATCAGTTTGCATTGTTAACTGTTCTTTTAAACCTAACAATTTTCGATCAATTACACTATATAAATGCCATTGATTTTTTTGGGGGTCCCAGGTAATATTTTCAGCCCGTATATTCTCAATAACCTGATTGCCTTTCATTTTATTCATAAAAAAAGGACCACCTTGTTTTGTAGCGGTATCATAGCTTAAAATGCCGGCATAAGTAAATGAATCAATTTTAAAATACAAATCTCTGCCTCGCATTCCTCTCGTTAGTGCCTCATACGATGAATTTGCATCTATATATTTTGCTTCAAATCCTGTACGAATAATATTTGCTTTTGGTATAACAAACTGATTGGCAAACCACAATATGGCCGCCAAAAAAATACCACCAATAAAGTATGGACGTAACCAACGATTGAAACTTGTACCACTTGCAAGGATGGCAATAATCTCGCTTCTTGTAGCCATTTTTGAAGTAAAAAAAATGACTGCTATAAATACAAATAAAGGAAACAACAACCCAATAATATGCGGTACAAAACCAAAATAATAATTGGTGA